>JAGGAJ010000173.1 GCA_017889845.1 Deltaproteobacteria bacterium | reverse complement strand
GTTCTCGAACACCGACATCCGGGGAAACGGGTTCGGCTGCTGGAAGACCATCCCGACGCGGCGGCGCAGGTACACCGGGTCGATCCGCTCGGAGTCGATGTTCACCCCGTCCAGGAGGATATCCCCCTCCGTGCGGAACCCCGGGGTCATGTCGTGCATGCGGTTGAGGCACCGGATGAAGGTGCTCTTCCCGCAGCCGGACGGCCCCATCACGGAGGTGACGGAGTGTTTCGCGATCTCCATCCGGATGTTCTTCAGAACGTGATTGTCCCCGAACCAGCTGCTTAAGTTCCGGATGTCGAAGACGATTTCCATGACGCGGCCTCCTACCGTTTCTCCCGGGTGAGGTACCGGGCTACGATGTTGATCAGCAGGACCATCGTGATGAGGACGAGGGCTCCGGCCCATGCCTTGTCGTGCCAGTCCTCGTACGGGGAGATGGCGTACGAGAACACCTGGAGCGGCATGGCGGCCATGGGCTGGTCCAGCCGCGTCTGCCAGAACTGGTTCCCGAGGGTCGTGAACAGGAGCGGAGCGGTCTCCCCTATGATGCGCGCCATCGCCAGAAGGATCCCGGTCAGGATCCCGGCCGAGGCGGTGCGCACGGTGATGTACAGCGTCGTCTTCCACTGTTCGATCCCCAGGGCCAGGGCCGCCTCCCGGACGGTCGTCGGGACGGTGCGTAGCATGTCCTCCGTCGTCCGGACGACCACGGGGATGAAGATCATCGAGAGCGCCGCCGCCCCGGCCCAGGCGGAGAACCGTTTCATCGGCAGCACGATGAGGATGTACCCGAAGATCCCCATGATGATGGAGGGGACCCCGGTCAGCGTGTCGACGGCGAACCGGACGGCGGAGGCGAATTTCCCCCGGCCGTACTCCGCCAGGTAGATCCCGCACATCACCGCGACCGGCACCGACCACGCCATCGTGAGGAGGGTGATGACGAAGGTGCCGGCGATCCCGTTCGCGATCCCGCCCCCCGGTTCCCCGACGGGGTGCGGCAGGTCGGTCAGCAGCGTCCACCGGAGTTCCTTGCCCCCCTTGATCAGGAGGTCGAAGAAGACCAGGAACAGGGGCAGGATGACGAGGAAGGCGCACAGGAAAAAAGCCCACTTCATGGCCCGGTCGACGGCTTTCCGGCGGAAGGCGATCGTCCCCATATTTCCTAGATCCCCCGGGAGGCGCGGGCGACCATCTTCGTCAGGATCCACTTGGCCGCGAGGTTGACGACCAGGGTGACGAGGAAGAGGAGAAGCCCGATCAGGATGAGGGAGGAGAGCTGGAGCCCCCCGGCCTCCGCGAACTCGTTGGCGATCACCGCCGCCATGGAGTACCCCTGCTGGAACAGCGACAGGAAGACTTCGGGGCGGTTCCCGATGACCATCGTCACCGCCATCGTCTCCCCCAGGGCGCGCCCCAGCCCCAGCACCGTGGCGCCGAAGATTCCCGGGATGCAGTGCTGCCCGATCACGATCCGGATCATTTCCCAGCGGGTCCCGCCCAGCGACAGGACCGCCTCCTTCTGCCGCTGCGGCACGGTGGCCATGACCTCGCGGCTGACCGACAGGATGAACGGGACGATCATGATGGACAGGAGCCACCCCGCCGCAAGGACGCTCGGCCCGTAGACCGGCCCCTTGAAGAGGGGAATCCAGCCGAGGTACTTCGCCACGGGTTTCATGAGGTAATCCCGCAGGATCGGAACGAGGACGAAGATCCCCCACAGGCCGTAGATGACGCTGGGGATTGCGGCCAGCAGCTCCGCCAGGAACGAGACGGGTTTTTTCAACCACTGCGGGGCAAACTCGTTGATGAAGATCGCTGCCCCCACGCTGAGCGGCACGGCGATGAGGATGGCGAGGAAGGAGGAAAGCAGCGTCCCGTAGATGAACGGGAGCGCGCCGTACTGGTCCGCAACGGGATCCCACGTCCCGGATACGAGAAACCGGACGCCGAACTTCCGCAGCGCCGGCATCGATTCGCGGAGCAGGACGGCGAAGAGGAGCACCGTCAGGGCGAGGACCGCGAAGGCGAATACCGCGGAAGCCTTCTCGAATGCCAGGTCCTTCGGATTACTGCCGGTTCTGGTCGCCATCCCGGGCTCAGTAGAGCGATTTCCCCCCGGAGGTGATCTGCCGGAGCGCCTTGTCGACCTTCTCCGCCACGGGCTTCGGAAGCGCGGCGTAGTCCAGCGCCGCCTCCATCTTCTGGCCGTCCGAAAGCGCCCATTTGAGGAATTGAACCAGCGCCTTCCCCTTCGCCGCGTCCTTCTGCTCCTTGTAGACCAGGAGCCAGGTCAGCCCGGAGATGGGCCAGGCGTCCCCGCCCGGGGCGTCGACCAGCGATACCCGGAAATCGTCCGGCATCGACTTCGCCACCCCCGCGGCGGCGGCGGAGGTCGCCTCCAGGGTCGGGACGACGTAGTTCCCCTCCCGGTTCCGCAGGGACGCAATCTTCATTTTATTCTGCCTGGCATACGCCAGCTCCACGTACCCTACGGCGCCGGGGGTCTGCTTGACGACCCCCGACACGCCTTCGTTTCCCTTCCCCCCGAGCCCCACGGGCCACTTCACGGACTTCCCCCGGCCCACCTTGGCGCGCCACTCGATGCTCACCGCGGCGAGGTAGTTCGTGAAGATGTCCGTCGTCCCGGACCCGTCGGAACGGTGAGCGACCACGATGTCCGCGTTGGGCATAGTGATATTCTTGTTCAGTTCCGCGATCTTCGGGTCGTTCCAGCGGGTGATCTTGCCGAGGTAGATGCCGGCGAGGACGTCGGGAGTCAGTTTCAGTCCGCCCTCCACCTTGTCGAGGTTGTAAACGAGGACAACCGCGCCGATGGCCGTCGGGATGTGGAGGATGGGGCCCTTGAGCGCCTTCATCTCCTCTTCCGTCATCGGGGCGTCGGTGGCCCCGAAGTCAACCGTCCCCGCGGTGATCTGCTTGATCCCGCCGCCGGACCCGATCGACTGGTAATTGAACTTCACGCCCGGGTTGGCGTTGGAATACTCGAAGAACCACTTGGAATACAGAGGGTACGGGAACGTCGCTCCCGCCCCGTTGACCATGAGCGGGTCCGCCGCCGCCGCGGGCGACGTAGCTGCAAACGACAAAACGATAGCTGCCAGGACTCCGAAACCTCTTCTCATCGCGGAAACCCTCCGTCGGTTGGATCGCCCTTCGGGCTGTGAGGGTACCCTACGGTATCTACATCAAGGGGGGGTCAGGGCGATGTTAAGATCGCGTTAAGAACGGATCCGAAAATAACCTTTTATATTCATGTTGTTTCGGATTCTTCGCCCCGCGTCGCGGATTTTCTGTTGCATATATAGAACCTCGAATATAAGATTTTGCACAATCTCTCCTCCAGGGGGTGTCCATGATGAGGAAAGCGTTGTTCTGGACAGCGTTGGTCGTAGCGGTAGTCTTTGCAGCCGGCACGGGATTCGCCGCACCGCCCGACAAGGTCGTCTTCAAGGCCGAGAAGGCCAAGGGGCCGGTCGCCTTCGACCACAAGGACCACGGGGCGAAGGTCAAGGAGTGCGCGGCCTGCCACCACGCGGACAAGGCCGGGGCCGAGCAGAAATGCTCGAAGTGCCACGGGGACAAGACCGACGGGAAGAAGCTCTCCCTGAAGGAAGCGTTCCACGCCCAGTGCAAGGATTGCCACAAGAAGGAGAAGAAGGGACCCGAGAAGTGCGACGGGTGCCACAAGAAGTAGGCGCCTCCTAGGGCGGGGGCGCCGCCGGCGCTCCGGCAGAAGGCGGGGCGGGGGGATTCTCCCGCCCCGTTTCTTGTTCCTTTTGGGCCGAAGGTCCCAGACGCATGCCCGCAAAAAGACCCGGAACCCCCGGCCCCCCGGACTGGCTCCCCGAACAGCTCCGGCAGCTGATCGACTCCCTGGAGGCGATCCGGTCCGACATGATCGGGCTGGAGACGGCCCTCCCGGAATCGGGGCGGGACATCCACCCGTCCAATGCCCTCAGCGCCGCGAACCTGCTGCACTACCTCGCTCTCCGGCGGCACGACGTCCGCCACCTCCAGGAGCAATTGGCCCCCCTCGGCCTCTCCTCGCTGGGCCGGGCGGAGTCCCACGTCCTCGGGGCCCTCGACGCCGTGCTGCGGATCCTCTACCGG
>JAGGAJ010000172.1 GCA_017889845.1 Deltaproteobacteria bacterium | reverse complement strand
GGGAACATCTCCCTGGCGAAGCAGATCCTGGACCCCGGGAGCAAGGCCGTCGCGAGGTTGGAGGCGGCGGAGAGGGCATCCGGGCAGGCATCTGAACTCGCCGGCAAACTCCTCGTATTCTCGAAGGGGGGGGTACCGGTCCGCGAGCGGATCTCCCTGGAAGGCGTCGTCCGGGACTCCGCCCTGCTGGCGGTCCGCGGCGCGCCGGTCCGGTGCGAGTTCGGGATCGCGGAGGACCTGTGGGCTGCGGACGCAGACGCCGGGCAGATCGGCCAGGCGATCCGCAACCTGGTGACCAACGCGGTGCAGGCGATGCCCGGCGGCGGAACCGTCCGGGTCCATGGTTCGAACGTCACCGTCGGTCCGGGGGAAATGGCGTACGTCAAGCCGGGGCCGTACGTGAGGATCGAGGTGTCGGACGAGGGTGCGGGCATCCCGAGGGAGAACCTGAAGCGGATCTTCTACCCGTATTTCACCACCCGGGAAAACGGTACCGGATTGGGCCTCACGACCGCCTACCACATCCTGAAAAACCACGGGGGGAACCTGTTCGTGGAGTCGGAACCCGGCGCGGGGACGACGGCGTCGATCTACCTCCCGGCGTCGACCGGGCGGATCCCTCTCGAGGGGAACGCGGAAAGGAAGGCCGCCCCGGGCGGGAAATGGCGGATCCTCGTGATGGACGACGAGGACCTGGTCCGCGACATGGCCATCGGCATGCTGGAACATCTCGGGTATGAAACGCAGGGCGCCCGGGACGGGAGCGAGGCGATCCGGATGTACGAGGACGCCGCTGCGGCGGGGAAGCCGTTCGACCTGGTCGTCATGGACCTCACTGTTCCCGGGAGGATGGGCGGGAAGGAGGCATGCGCGCGGTTGGTCGGGATGTATCCCGACGCCAGGGTGATCGTCTGCAGCGGCTACTCCTCCGACCCGGTCATGTCCGACCACGGCGCGTACGGTTTCCTCGGAATGCTCGGGAAACCGTACCGGATCGAGGAGCTGCGGCGGGTCGTGGAACACGTCATGTCGCCCCCGCCGGGCAGGGCCGCCGGGGGTTCCCCGGGCGGGTAGGCTGACCCGGGGATGGGGTTTCCCCAGGAAACGGTTTGGACCCTCCGGTCGTCCTATAGGTCAAACCCGGTATTGGAGGACGCCATGCAGGAACGCAAGGGAATCATTACGTTCAAGGGGAACCCGATGACCCTCCTGGGCCCCGAGGTCAAGGTGGGGGACAAGGCGCCCGACTTCCGGGTCGTGGACACAGGCCTTGCCCCAGTGACGCTCGCGGACTTCGCGGGGAAGGTCAAGATCATCAGCGCGGTCCCGTCCCTCGACACCCCGGTGTGCGACACGGAGACGCGCCGCTTCAACCAGGAGGCGGCAGGCCTACCCGGGAACGTCGTGGTCCTCACGGTCAGCCTGGACCTGCCGTTCGCGCAGAAACGTTGGTGCGCGGCAGCCGGGATAGACAAGGTCCGGACCCTGTCCGACTACCAGGACCGCTCCTTCGCCTCCGCGTACGGGGTTCTCATCAAGGAACTGAAGCTGCTGTCCCGTTCGATCTTCGTCGTCGACGGGAGCGACACGGTCCGGTACGTCCAGCACGTGAAGGAAGTCGCGCAGGAGCCGGACTACGCGGCGGTCCTTTCGGCGGCGAAGAGTCTCCGGTAGGTCGGCCGCCCGCATCGGGCCGGGGGAACATCCGGGGTATCCGCGTACGGCATTTCCGCCCGATCCGTGGTGGTTCCATGCTACTGTGGAACGGGGTGAATCGTGGCCAAGGACGACCTGGCGAACCTGGAGGGCACCGTGACGGAGGGCCGCGGCGGCGGGAATTTCGTCGTGCGCCTCGAGTCCGGCCAGACCGTGACCGCGAAGCTCGGCGGCGCGATGCGTCGCTTCCGCATCCGGGTCATCGTCGGGGACCGGGTCACGGTTGGAGTGTCCCCGTATGACCCGACCCACGGGCTGATCCTCTACCGGCACAAAACGTAACCGTCAGGCGATCCGGACGTTCTCCAGCGAGTCGGCGACCCAGTCGGCTTCGGCGAGTTCCCCCGCCCCGTAGCTGTTCGTCACCGCCAGAACCCGCAACCCCGCCCCCTTCGCGGACCGGATTCCGGCGGGGGTGTCCTCGATGGCGAAGGACCGCTCCGGGACCGTCACCCGGGCAGGGCGCATGCGGGACAGGCGCCGGAAGGCGAGGGCGTAGCACTCGGGATCGGGCTTGCTCTTCCGCACGTCGTCGGCGGTCACGACGACGGGGAAGCACCTGTCGATGCCGAGACCACCGAGAATGGGCGCGACGTCGGAGAGCAGCGCCCCGCTGCTGATCGCGAGGGGAACGCCGGCGACGTGCAGGGACTCGATCATCGGCACCGCCCCGGGGTACGGCTCCACGCCCGCCCGGAGGATGTCCAGGAACGCCCGGGATTTGGCGGCGACGAGGGATTTCAGCGACTTTCCGTCGAGATCCCTGCCCCGGGCGCGGTATGCTTCCCGGAACGCATCGCGGTCGTCGAATCCCATGTAGGTCGCGACGTATTCCTCCCATGCGAATCCCAGTCCGAGGGGTTCGAGCACCGAGAGGAACGCCTTGTAATGCAGCGGTTCCGTGTCGACGATGATCCCGTCGAAGTCGAAGATGACCGCCTCCGGCAGCGGGAGGGAGTGGACTCTCATCGGTCGAATATACCTCCTGGCAGACGCCCCGCCTGTTTTATTTATGAGGAATGGTTTTTGTTTGCCCGACCGATTGTTTTCTGATACTTTTTTTCTACCATGATCCGCAACGCGCCGCGCCGCCGGGCCATGTTCGTCGTCGTGATCGCGCTGGTCGGCCTGATCATCGTGCCGGCCGACGAATGCGACGATTACGCCTTCTTCCGCCCCGGAGCGGCAACGGCGCGGGCGGAGGTTCCGGCCGACGATCCGGCCGGCTCCGACCACCAGCACGCATGCTCCTGCCTCGTCTGCGTACTGATCACAGACGATGCGTTCATCCCCCGCCTGACAGCTCCCCGGCGAGGTGAGCTGGCGGCGGTGGTTTCCACCGAGCTTTGCTCCTCCACGTACCTTCCCGACGTCTACCGACCTCCGATCGCCTGACCGTTCCCGCTTTCCCGACCGGTCCCGGACGCCATTCCGCCCGCGGTCGGCACTTTCGACCCCCGGGCGACGGACCCGCCCCTCCCCCTCCCAGACTTTCATCCAAGCGGGGGCAGAAAGAAGAAGGTAGGGTAGCGATGAAGACCTACACGTACACCGTGCTGCTCAGCCCGAAGGAGGACGGAGGGTACAAGGCGTACTGCCCGTCCCTGCCGGGGTGCCGGGCGTTCGGGGGCACGCGGAAAGAGGCCATCCGCAACATCCGGGCTTCCATCAGTCACCGGCTCGACGCCCTGATCTTCATGGGGAGGCGGATTCCCAGGGACACCGACCTGGCCAACCGGGCCGCGCAGTAGCGCCCGTTCCGGACGGGGGAGGGCCTGTCGCCGGTATGGCCTTCCCCCGCGTTCCCCTCCTGCGCATACCGCATTGACGGTCCCACCCTGTGCTGTTTCAATGGACGGTGTGCTGTTTCAATGGACGGGAAGGACAGAGTCCTTCGGACGGGGAGGGACCATGCGGAAACCGGCGCCGGTGAAAGCGAAACCCATCTACAGGGTGGTCTTCCAGAGCCAGGGGAACGTATACGAGCTGTACGCCCGGAACGTCGGCCAGGGGGCGCTCTTCGCATTCGTCGAGGTGGAGGACATTCTCTTCGGAAACCGCGGCGGCGTTCTCGTGGACCCCTCCGAGGAGAAGCTCAAGTCGGAATTCGCCGGCGTGAAGCGGACGTACATCCCCCTGCACGCGGTGGTGCGCATCGACGAGGTGGAGAAGGAGGGGGTGAACAAGATCGTCGCGGCGGCGTCCCCCCAGGGAAACGTGACGCCGTTCCCGCTGCCGCAGGGCCCTTCCGGGCGCGGCAAACCCGGCCGCGGCTGAACCGCCCCCGGGGGAACGGTTCCCGGGTCCCCCATCCTTTACCCAGGCGAAGTGGACGGCACGTCTTGACACCGCAGTCGTCCGGCGGGTTGAATAGATCCAGAAACCCAACGCAGGAGGGGGACGATGGGAAAACGTGCCGCCTTGGCGATGGCCCTTTCGGTATGGATTTGTGGAACCTCACACGCCGGATGGTTCGAGGATGCGGTCAAGGGCGCTCTGGAGGGAACCGGGAAACGGGCCGTCGACGAGACGACAGACAGCACGTACCAGGGGGCGAAGGGGAAGGCGAAGGAATCGGTCAAGGAGGGTACCCCGGGCCAGAACGCGGACGCGGAGACTCCCGCCCAGCAGGTGCCGCCGGGCCAGAAACCGGCCCCGGGGACCGCAGGGGCCCAGGCCGGGGACGCGGGGGGCGGACAGGACATCGCCGCCCTGGAGCAGATCTACAGCAAGTACGACTTCGTCCCCGGCGACAAGGTGATCTTCTTCGACGACTTCAGCGACACGGACGTGGGGGAGTTCCCGAGGAAGTGGACCCTCAAGGGCCCCGGCGCCGGCACCAGCAACGCCGTCGAGGTGGTCCAATCGCAGGGCCGGAATTTCCTCCGGAGCCAGCCTGCGGCCAGCAAGGACGACTCCCAGTACTATTCGCGCCAGTACGTGCGTCTGGACACGAAGGGAGATCTCCCGCAGAAATTCACCGTGGAGTTCGACGCGGTGTTCGCGTATTGTCCCCCGGGCGCGAAAAGTTCCCAGACCGAATACGTCCTCCTGCTGGCGAATGACGATACGCCCGTGCACGGGGGCACCGCCGCCCTCGGATCGATCCTGGTCCGGCCGGAGGAGGGGAGCTCCAAGAACACGAGGACGGCGATCCGCAAGGGGGACGGGAAGGTGCACCACATCGCGGTCAGCGTCAACGGCACCTTCGTGAAGGCGTACGTGGACCATGACCGGGTGGCGAACGACCCCGACGGGATCGCTCGCCCGGTCAAGCATGTCGGCATCTTCATGGGGCCCACGGGAAACTGGCTCTGCCCGAACGTCATGTTCACCAACTTCCGGCTGGCCGAAGGGGGGAAGGACATCAAGTCCGCCCTCAGCACGGACGGGAAGATCGTGACCCACGGGATCCTCTTCGACACCGGCAAGGACGTCATCAAGCCCGAGTCTCTCCCCACGCTCAAGATGATCCTCGGCCTGCTGGAAGGGGATCCGTCCCTGAAGTTCTCCATCGAGGGGCACACGGACAACCAGGGAGGGAAGGGAATCAACCAACCGCTCTCCGAGCGGCGCGCGGCTGCCGTCAAGGCGTGGCTCGAGGGGAAGGGGATCGCCGCGGACCGGCTCCAGTCGAAAGGGTGGGGCGACACGAAACCGATCGATACGAACGACACCCCGGAAGGGCGGGCGAACAACCGCAGGGTGGAGTTCGTGAAGATCCCGTAACGCGGGAACCTTCTATTTCAGGTTCTTCCGGATCCGCTCCACCGCCTCGGCCACGTTTTCCCGGTTGCCGAACGCCGACAGCCGGAAGAACCCTTCCCCGGCAGGCCCGAAGCCGCTTCCCGGCGTGCCGACCACGTGGCACTCCGTGAGGAGCTTGTCGAAGAAGTCCCAGGAGGAGATGCCCCCCGGCGTCTTCAGCCAGATGTAGGGAGCGTTGACCCCGCCGTATACGGTCAGCCCGGCCGATGTGAGCCCCTCCCGGATGACCCGGGCGTTCCCCATGTAGTAGTCGACGATCTCCTTCGTCTGCCGCCACCCCTCGTCCGAGTAGACCGCCGCCGCGGCTTTCTGCACGGGGTAGGAGACGCCGTTGAACTTCGTGGTCTGACGGCGGTTCCAGAGGCGGTTCAGCGGCACGGTCTCTCCGGACGGCGTCTTCGCGGTCACGCCCTCCGGCACCACGGTCAGCGCGCAGCGGACGCCGGTGAAGCCGGCGGTCTTGGAGAAGCTGCGGAACTCGATGGCGCACTTCCTCGCTCCCTCGACCTCGTAGATGGAGCGGGGGTATCCGCCCTCCGTGATGAACGCCTCGTAGGCGGCGTCGAAGAGGATCACCGCGTCGTTGGCGAGGGCGTAGTCGACCCACCCTTTCAGCTGCCCCCTCGTCGCCACCGCCCCGGTCGGGTTGTTCGGCGAGCAGAGGTAGACGATGTCCACCTTCTCCTCCGGGAACGCCGGGAAGAAGCCGTTCGCCTCGGTGCACGGGAGGTAGACGATCCCGGCGTAGTAGCCGCGCTCGTCCGCCGGCCCGGAACGCCCGATCATGACGTTCGTGTCGTTGTAGACGGGGTAGACAGGGTCGCCGATGGCCACCCGGTTTTCCAGCGCGAAGATGTCCAGGATGTTCGCCGTGTCGCACTTCGAGCCGTCGGAGATGAACACCTCGGCGGGCGAAAGCGTCACGCCCAGCGGGCCGTACGATTTCCGGATGACCGTGTCGATGAGGAAGTCGTACCCCTGCTCCGGCCCGTACCCCATGAAGGTCTTCTCGTTCCCGAGCTCCGCCACGGCGTCGTGGAACGCGGAAAGGACGGCGGGCGGAAGGGGACGGGTGACGTCGCCGATCCCCAGGCGGATCACCTTCGCCGAAGGGTTCGCCGCCGCGAACGCCTTCACCCTGCGGCCGATCTCGGGGAAGAGGTACCCGGCTTTCAGCTTGAGGTAATGCTCGTTGACCCGTGCCATGCGCGCGATCCCTCCAGGACGGTATTCGAAGCGTCCCAAGAAGATACCACAGGGGTTCGAAGGATCACCGGGTGGCGCTCCCGGCCCGCAGGAGGGCCGTGATGGTCTTCCCGTCGAGGATCTCCCCCGACGCCGCGCGGCGCAGAGCCTCGGAGATCGGCATGCGCACCATCTGGATCTCCTCGTACTGCTCGGGCGCCGCCTCGCCTTGGGAAAGGCCGGTGCCGAGGAAGAGGTGGATCACCTCGTCGAACACGCCGGGGGAAGGGTAGAAGCGTCCAAGCGGGACGAGGTCCCGGGGGGATAGCCCCGTCTCCTCCGCCAGCTCGCGCCGCCCGCATACGGCCGGGTCCTCCCCGGGGTGGAGCCGGCCGGCGGGAATCTCGAGGAGGTGCCCCCCCACGGCGGGGCGCAGCTGCCGGATGAGCGTCACGGTGCCGTCGTCGTGGAGGGGGAGCACCCCCACCCCGCCGGGGTGCCGCACGATCTGGTAGAGGTGCCACCCCTTCCCGCCGACACGCACTTCCATCTGCTCCAGGTCCACCACCAGCCCCTTGAAGAGCACCGACCGGTTCCTCGTCTCCATCGTCCCCTCCCTTTCCCCCCATTGTGCGTTCCCGAGGAATCCCGTACAACCCCGGGTTCCCGGATGCCCCGCTGCAACCCGCCCCGATCCCGGTTATGATCGGGGGAAGCCCGGTGCAGGAGAGTTCCGGGTTCCGGAGGTACCGTGGATCCCTCGAATACGGCCGGGGCGGCCCGGAGGCTCAACGGGCGTCTCCGATCGTGCGACATCTGCCCCCGCCTCTGCCGCGTCGACCGGACGAAGGGGGAGCGGGGCGTCTGCCGGGTTGGCACCCGGGCCATCGTCGCTTCATTCGGCCCGCACTACGGGGAGGAATCGCCCCTCGTGGGCCACAACGGATCCGGGACGGTCTTCTTCTCGGGCTGTCCCCTGCGCTGCGTTTTTTGCCAGAACTACGGGATCAGCCACCTCCTCGAAGGGGAGGAGGTGTCGGCGGACCGCCTCGCGTCGATCTTC
>JAGGAJ010000171.1 GCA_017889845.1 Deltaproteobacteria bacterium | reverse complement strand
TACGACGGGGGGGACCAGCTGGGCGCCCTGTACCGGCTCAACCGGGCGGTGGACCGGAAAGGGTTCCTGGAAGCGATGTCGCTTCACGCGCACCCGGCCCAGAACGTCGTGTACGCCGACGCGGACGGGAACATCGGCGTGGTGACGGCCGGAAGGATCCCCGTCAGGAAGGGCGGGCCCACCCTCCTTCCCGTGCCGGGGGACACGGGGGAGTGGGAGTGGACCGGATACGTGCCGTTCCGGGAGAATCCCGCCGTGTGGAACCCGCCGCAGGGGGCGGTGGCGGCCGCCAACTTCCCGACCGCGGGCCCCTCCTGGCCGCACTACCTCTCCCGCGTCTACGAGCCCCCCGACCGGGGAAGGCGGATTCTCGCGATGCTGACGGAACCGGATACCGCCGGGGGAAAGCATTCGGTGACCTCGTTCGAGCGAATGCAGTCCGACGTTTCTCTCCCCGGCGCCGCGGAGGCGGTCTCCCTGGCCCTCCGGGCTGTGCAGGCCCGGCCGGACGCTTCCCCGGAGCTGCGGGAGGCTTCGCTGCTCCTCTCGTCGTGGGACCTCTCCGCCGGGGCGGAGAGCCGGGGGGCGCTCCTCTACGAGGTCTTCTGCGAGAGACTGACGGAGAACGTGTTCGGGGACGAGCTGGGACCCGCGCTCTACGGGGAGTTCACCCGCGACTCGATCCTCGCGTGGAACGCCATGGACCGGGTCGTCGCCCGGGGGGATTCGCTCTTCCTCGCCAACCGGGCGACGGGGCGCGCGGAGAGGCTTTCGGATGTCGCCGCCCGTTCGCTAGAGGAGGCGCTGTCCCGGATACGGGACCGGCTGGGGGAGGCCCGGTCGACGTGGAGCTGGGGGAAGGTCCACCGCGTGACGTTCGGGCACCCGTTCGGGAGGAAGTGGTACCTGCGGGGGTGGTTCGACGTCGGCCCGTACGGCGTGCCGGGGACGGGGAGGACCGTCTTCATGGAACGGTTCCAGATCGGCGAGGGGTATTCGGTGGTCACCGGCCCGTCGATGCGGCAGGTCGTGCCGCTCGGTTTCCGTTCCATGGCCCGGTCGGTGATTCCCACCGGTGCGTCGGGGCATTTCTTCGAGCCGCACTACAGCGACCAGACCTCCCTGTGGCTCGGCGGGAAGACGCACCCGGCGTGGACGGACCGGGAGTCGATCGGGGCGAACGCGGAGTCCCGCCTCCGGCTGGTCCCGGCCCCGTCGTGACACCTTTAACGCCCGGGTGGATAATAAGAAACGATAACGTAGACGCAGGGCGCCCCAGTACGAGCTCCGCGCTGCTGGGGTACCCCCGCTGCAGGAAAAACGGGGGGCACGAGCCCGGAGTCTACTTTTCCGTATCCGGGGACTCCGGAAGCTTCCGGGCGGACCACCGGAGGAATAAACGCTCCACGAGGTAGTACCCGGCGGGCAGCGCCAACGCGACGGCGAGGACCTTCGCGACCAGGCGGACAGGCATCGACTCGACCCGGAAAAAGTCCAGCAAGAATCCGGCGAGACGGGCGCCCGCGTACATGGAGGCAAGGGTCCCCGCTACGAGCGCGACCGCCAGCAGCATCCGCGAACCCGGCCGTTTCCGCCTTCTCCCCGTCATCGCCCGGCCCCTACCAGTCCCTCAGGATGAACCCGGCGCCGATGCGGTTCGAGGAGGAGTCGTAGTCCAGCAGGCTCTCCCCGTACCCGTTGAAATATTGCACGTAGCCGCCGACCCACCGCAGGAGCGGAAACGCCCACTCCACCTGCACCGCCCCCTTGTTTCCGCCCGAGCGCAGGTTGTTCCGGAGGAACAGCCCGACCCGGTGCCCGCGCCGGATGTAGTACAGGTTCGCCTGGCCGTACCCCATGTACTTCGAGATGTCGGGATTGTCCTCGGCTCCGAACACGCGGACCCAGGTGTTCAGGATGAAGGTGAAATCGCCCCGTTCGAATCCGAAGTTCGCCACCGCGCGGTTCCAGCTCCTGGACAGCGCGCCGGATTCGCCGTTGGACTGATGATCGTACCCCACGTTGATATAGCGTCCCCGGAGCCCGAGGAGCTTGTAGGCCGTCCGGAAGTTGAGCAGGATCTCCGGTTCGTAATCGGTGGTGCGGAACGGGGAGGAGTTCGCGAAATCATAGAACTGCCAGAAGGAGAGCTGGGTGTACGCGACCCAGAGATCCACCTTCTTGCCCAGCACGTCCGGCCATAGAAGGATCTTGAAGCTGATCTGGAACTTGACCTCCTCGTTATGCAGCTCCCTCCCCGGCTCGGCGACCTGGGCCGTCCCCTGGTTCGGCGAAGTGTTGTAGGTGTAAGGCAGGATGTAGTTCGAACGGTAGGGGGAGATGGGAAAGGTCCAGTTACGGCTCGTGTTGTCCAGCCCCCAAAGCCGGGTCAGGTAGGATGGTGCCTCCCCTGCTGCCTCCCCCCCGGCGCCCTCTTCCGCGGCCCGGGAGCTGCCCGAGGGGAGAGCCAGCGCCAGCAGCAGGAACAGACAGGGCGGGAGCAGGGAGAGTGGAAATCGGGGAGATCGGATCCATCGGACATTCTTCACGGGCAAGCTCCCCCTGTCCGGGTCGGGAACGGCGGCGCGAAACAATATCCTTGCACGGAATCACCGGTTCTTACCGACAATGCGACCTGCTATGATTGAGCCAGGGTCCGCATTGCCAACAGATCCATTGGAGGGACGTATGTCCAACCGGTTTGTCGTCGGGCTGCTCCTCACCCTTTCCGTCGCGCTCACTGTCCCCGCGTACGCGGAGAACACGGCCCCGGCCGACAGGTGGACATTCGCCGTGCAGCCGTACCTGTGGCTTCCCAGCGTCAGCGGGGATCTGAGGTACACCGCTCCAGGGGGGAGCCCAACCGTGGACGTCTCCTCCGATACGCTCCTCGATGAGTTGAACTTCGCGTTCATGTTCAACGCCGAGGCGCGAAGGGGGAGATGGGCCATCGTGACGGACTTCATCTACCTGGATATCGGTGGCGACGAGAGCAAAGTGAAATCGGTCGACTTCTCGGGGCCCGGGGGGAGGCTCACGGTTCCCGTAACCGTGAGCGGGAGCGCCAGCGTCGATCTCAAGGGGGTGTTGTGGGATCTGGCCGGATCGTACACGGTCGCGCGCAGTGAGACGTCGTCGCTCGACGTCCTCCTCGGGTTCCGGTACTTCGACCTCGAGGCCACGACGGACTGGAATCTATCCGGCGATATCACGGGGCAAGGACAGACGTTCGCGCGTACGGGCAGCGTCAAGGAAAGCGAGGACCTCTGGGACGGAATCATCGGCGTCCGTGGCCGCATCGGGCTGGGCAGCGGCAAGTGGGGCATCCCGTACTACCTCGACGTGGGCACGGGCTCCTCGACGATCACCTGGCAGGGGGCGGTCGGCATCGGGTACCGGTGGAGCTGGATCGACCTGAACCTGATGTACCGCTACCTGTATTACGATATGGAGAGCAGCAAGCTGCTGCAGAACTTCAGCTTCTACGGCCCCGCCTTCGGGGTGAATTTCCGTTTCTGAGCCGACATCGGGGAAAAGGAGGGTCAACAGGATGTGCCGGAACACGAAGCCTGGAATCGGGATGTTGCGTCAGTTCGGAACCGTGTTCGCCATACTGCTGCTGGCTGCCGTTGCGTCTCCGCCTTTCGCATCCGGGGCTGACGATGCGAAGAAGAAGGAGGCAGCCCGCGCCGACATCCAGAAGATGGAGAAAGAGACCCTCGCCCGGCTCTACAAGGCGCAACCGAAAGCCAAGGACGCCATTGCGAACGCGGCGGGGTACGCCGTCTTCAGCAACTTCGGTATGAAGATCTTCGTCGCGGGCGGCGGTTCCGGCAAGGGGGTCGCCGTGGACAAAGCGACGAAGAAGAAGACGTACATGAAGATGATCGAGGCTCAGGCCGGATGGGGCATGGGGGTCAAGAAGTTCCGGCTGGTGTGGGTGTTCGAGAACCGGAAGGGCCTGGATTCGTTCATCAACTCGGGGTGGGAACTCGGCGCCCAGACATCCGCGGCGGCGCAGGCGAGCGGCCAGGGAGCGGCGTTGGCCGGTGCCATGTCCATCGCTCCGGGGATCTGGCTCTACCAGCTCACCGACGACGGGCTCGCGCTGGAGCTGACCGCCAAGGGGACCAAGTATTACAAGGACGGCGACCTGAACTAGGGAACCGGCCCCCGGGGATGCCGAATCCCCGGG
>JAGGAJ010000170.1 GCA_017889845.1 Deltaproteobacteria bacterium | reverse complement strand
CCCGTGGAGGAGAAGAACCCGATCATCGCCGGGTTCCCCCAGTCGACCTGGGTTCTCAACGTGCCGATATTCCGTTTTTTCATCTGTTCATCGATCCCGGAGATCACCGCCGTGCCGATCCCTTTCCCCTGGAGGTCCGGGTCCACGCCGATGACGTCCAGGACCGCTGCAGCGCCCCGGATGCCGAATTCCCCCTCCTGCAGACGGGCGATGCCGTACCCCACCAATGTTTCCCCGTCCGTTGCCGCACAGGTGATGAAGCCGTCCGGGTCCGCGGCCACCACCGAGAACCGCTTCGAAAGAAACCCTCTCCTCGGATGGCCGGCGATCCGGCTTTCGATTTCGGAAATCCGGTCCAGGTCCTCCAGGCGGAACGATCGAAGCGAGAAGTTCGGCATGTCCATTTCCCCTCCGGGCATCTATATAAGCAAACAGGTACCATAATACCGGTTAACGCGTCAAGGCTTTTTTCCCCCTTCCGTCCGGAATGGCGCCCATCCCCTGCCGGGGTATTTCCCGCCACGCTCCTGGACCGCCGGAGCGTTCTTGACAGGGAACCCGGGAATGTGGCACTTGGATACCAGATTATCCGCGGAAGGCAAATCCCTTTTGCAGGACCCGGAGGAGCGATGTGCGGTTTCCTGAATTTCGACGGGCGCGATGCCGTGGTCACCGGCGGCGCTCGCGGCATCGGGCTGGCGATCGCCCGCGCCCTGGTCGATCATGGCGCCCGCGTGCACGTCTTCGACGTGTCCCCGGGAGAGGAAGGCGAATCGGCCGCGTTCCGGTTCCACCGGGTCGACATCGCGGACTCCGGAAGCGTCTCCGCAGCGGTCGCGCAACTGCCGGACCCCGTTTCCCTGCTCGTCAACAACGCCGGGATCACCCGCGACCGGACCGTGGTCAACATGAGCGACGAGGAGTGGGATTCGGTTCTCTCGGTGAACCTGACGGGGGCGTTCCGCGTGACGCGGGCGCTGGCGCCCGCGATGCGGAACGCCGGCTACGGGCGGATCGTCAACATCACCTCCATCAACGGGATCCGCGGAAAATTCGGGCAGGCGAACTACAGCGCATCCAAGGCCGGGCTGATCGGACTGACCAAGACCCTGGCCCGGGAGCTCGGGCCCAAGGGGATCACGGTCAACGCGGTGGCGCCGGGAATGGTGATGACCGCGATGGCCCGGGAGCTGCCCGGGGAGATCGTCGAGAAGGCAAGGGCGGAATGCGTCCTCCCGGAGCTGGCCGGGCTCGGGGACGTGGCCAACCTGGTCCTGTTCCTGCTCTCCGACGCGGCGCGGATGATCACGGGCGAGGTGATCCGGGTGGACGCCGGGCAATACCTCTGATGCGGATCGATTTCCACGTCCACATGGGGGTGTACGCCTTCCACAACCCGTGGGTGACGGAGTGGATGAAGAAGACCCACCCCGCGGGGTACGAGGAGTACATCCGCAAGTACGACGACCCGGGTGCGTTCGAGGAGCTGCTGTTGGCCGAAGGGGTCGATTATGCCTGCGTCCTTGCGGAGCTGAGCCACGCCACCACGGGGCTGTGCACCAACGAGCAGGTGCGGGATTTCTGCAAGGGCAGGCCCCGCCTGATCCCGTTCTGTGACCTGAACCCCCACCTGCACACCGATCTGGGGGAGGAGCTGCGCCGGAAGGTCGGAGAAGAGAGGTTCCGGGGGGTGAAGCTGTACCCGTCCTACCAGCACTACTACCCGAACGACGCGAGGATGTACCCGCTCTACCGGGCGGCGGAGGAACTTCGCGTCCCGGTCATGATCCACACCGGCTCTTCCGTATTCCGCGGCACGCGGATGAAGTACGGCGACCCGCTTCACCTGGACGACGTGGCCGTCGATTTCCCCGGGTTGAACCTGGTGATGGCCCACTCGGGGAGGGGGTTCTGGTACGACCGGGCCTTTTTCCTCGCGAAGCTGCACCAAAACCTCTACATGGATCTTTCCGGCCTTCCCCCCTCCCGGCTGATGACGTATTTCCCGGAACTGGACCGGATCGCGGACAAGGTCATTTTCGGAAGCGACTGGCCGGGGATGCCGTGGATCCGGCGCAACATGGACGAGATCGGCCGGCTGCCCCTGACGGCGGAAGGCGTGGAGAAGATCCTGGGCGGCAACGCTGCCCGGCTGCTGGGTCTCCGGGGTCTCTAGCGGGGGACGGCCGCGGCGCGCTGACGGGTGCCCTTCAGCGCCGTTTCCAGCGTGATCGTGTCGAGGACCGCCTTGGTGAGGTCGTCGATCTCGCCGGTGATGCTCTGCAGCTCCTCCACGATCGGTTGGCCCTCCCGGCTCCACTGGTCCGGGACATCGAGCTCGGACTCCAGCGTTTCGAACAGCTGGATCACGTCCAGCAGCGTCGTCCGGTTGACGTTCCCCGCGAACCGGTATCCGCCGCCGACGCCGCGCACCGCCTGCACCAGCCCCCCGTGGACCAGGTTCCGCATCACCTTCGCGAGGTGGTGGGCGGAGATCCCGTACTTGTCGGCGATCTCGGTGGTCGAGAGCTGCCGCCCGGAATCGCTGGCCAGCTCGAGGACGGCCACCAGCGCGTACAGGCTTCCCTTGTTCAGCTTCACGGCAGGCCCCCGCCCGTCATTCGATCTCCTTCTCGAGCTCTATGTATCGTCCCGTCCGCAGCCCCAGGCCGCGGAAGAACGACAGCGTCAGCTTGTAGTTGCGGTCCACCATGGTCCGCACGGTCGTGACGCCTGACGCTTTCAGGCGCCGGCAGATCTCCTCGAACATGCGCTTGCCGATGCCCCTCCCGCGCAGGTCCGGGGACACGGCCAGCGCGAACACCCAGCCGCACGGGGGGGAGCCGAACTCCCAGGCCCGGACCTCCCCGCTGATGAAGCCGACGACCTCCCCGCCGGTTTCCGCGACCAGGAAGAGCCGGTCCTTCTTTCCTCCCTTGACGTAATGGTCGAAGACGCCCCGCCAGTAGGCCGGCTTCTCCTCCTTGGGACCGACGTCGTCCAGCGCGATGATGGCGTCGATGTCGGCAGGGAGCGCGTTCCGGATGGTGATGGGTTCCTTCATTCTGGTACTTGAATACCGTAATTGATCGGAAAGATCAAGCCCTTTGTTTTTCCGGCTTCCGGAGGAAACCGCTCAGCAGGACCGCGGCGCCGGCAAAGACCGCCGCCATGTAGAAGCTGCTCGAGAAGCTGCCCGTCCTTTCCGCCAGGATCCCGGCGATCGCCGGACCGGAAATCTGCCCCAGCCCGAAGATGAATGTCACCAGGCCGAACGCTGCCGCGACGTTCCGGACGCCGACGTAATCCCCCATGGCCGCCGCCATGATGGAGGGGATGCTCCAGGCGACCAGTCCGTAGAATGCGATGGACAGATACAGGAAGAGGCCGGGCAGCCGCGTGGCGATGAGCAGGTAGGCGACGGCCTGCATCGAGAAGACGATCATCAGCCCCGCCTTCCGGCTGAGCCGGTCGGACAGCGTCCCGAAGACGGGTCCCGAGAGGAGGCTGAGGGCCCCGACCCACATCCAGAAGTTCCCCGCCAGCCCTTCCGAGAAGCCCCGTTCCTTGACGAGGGTGGTGACCACGAACGTCGCGTAGATCACGTAGGTGTACCCGAAGAGGAAGTAGATCCCGCCGAGGTAGTAGATGATCCCTCTCCGGTATATATTCCCCTCCGTTCCTCCCGCGCCGGAGTCGCCCCGGGCCGGAGCGTCCCCGCTGCCGACGGGCTGAAGGTCCTTCTCCTCCGGCCTGTCCCGGAGCAGGGCGAGGGCGAGGAAGGCGATCAGCATCACGAGGGCGCTCAGGATCAGCCAGCTCGTCCTCCACCCTTCAGGTCCGACCCGCCGGTTGATGAACGGGATGAGCCTGCCCGAGAGCATGATGGCGAACCCGCTCCCGATGCTGATGAACCCGGCCGCTCGCCCCCGCCTGCTGCTTGCGAACCAGGCGGATGCCAGTCCCATCACCGGCACGTTGGTCGCGCCGCTCCCGATCCCGGTGAACATGTAGAGGACGAGGACCTGGAGGAACCCGGACGCCCTGC
Organism: Deltaproteobacteria bacterium; assembly: GCA_017889845.1. Lineage (GTDB taxonomy): Bacteria > Desulfobacterota > Deferrimicrobia > Deferrimicrobiales > Deferrimicrobiaceae > JAGGAJ01. The sequence continues at coordinate 151 of JAGGAJ010000170.1, read as the reverse complement.
TCACCAGGGACATGGAGATGCCGACCACCAGCAGGGCACCGAATATGAGCCGCCGGGAGCCGACCCGGACGGCCAGGTGGCCGCAGAACAGGACCGAAACCAGGTACCCGAGGAAGTTGGCCGTGCTGATGAAGCCCATCTGCGAATAGGA
>JAGGAJ010000169.1 GCA_017889845.1 Deltaproteobacteria bacterium | reverse complement strand
TCGCGACGGAGATCGGCAAGATCCCCCCACGCGGCCCGTTCAGGGCCGCTCGTCCTCTTCCCGCAACACCTGGAGGAGGCCGTCGGCCCCTTCCGCGGCCAGGAGTTTCCGGCGGAACCGCTCGTCCTTCAGCAGGCGGGAGATGCGCGCAAGCGCCTTGAGGTGCATCCCTGCGGAGTTCTCCGGGGCGACGACGAGGAAGAAGAGGCGTGCGGGCTTGCCGTCGAGGGATGCGAATTGCACCCCCTCCGGGCTGCGTCCGAAGGCGGCGACGAGCCGTTCGATCCCCGGGACCTTCCCGTGGGGGATCGCCACGCCCTCGCCGATCCCCGTGCTCCCCAGGGCCTCCCGCTCCATGAGGATCGCGGCCAACCGGTCCGGAGAGAGGGGCGGCAGCAGCCGGCAGACCACCTCGGAGAGCTCGCGGAGGACTCCCTCCTTCGTCTCCGACCGGAGGCCGTCCACGACGGCCCCCGGCGGGACCAGGTCCAGAATCCTCATCGAGCGGCCGGCTCCGTGAACCCGATGTTCCCGTCCTGCTGGCGGTAGACCACGCTGGGCTGGTTGGTCTCCTGGTTCACGAACATCACCACGTCCACCCGCAGGAGATCGAGGTGCCGCGCAGCGTCCTCCACGGTCATCGGCTTGGGCAGGAAGTTGTCGCTGCGCACGATGCGGGGGCGCCCCTCCCCCGGCGCGATGGTCAGGGAGGATCCCGACACCATCGGCTCTGGGATCGCGCCCTGCCCCTTGTCCTTTCGCTTCTCACGGTACTTCTTCAGCTGGCGCTCGACCTTGTCGCACACCAGGTCGATGGCGGAGTACAGGTCCTCCGTGGACTCGAAGGCCTTGATGGTGATACCGCGCGCGGTCAGGAACACCTCGGCGATATGGCGGTATTTCTCGACGGACAGTGTCACGTGGGCGTCGAACGATTTCTGGACCCCCTTCTGCACCTTCCCCAGCTTCTCGGTCACGTAGTCCTTCAGCGCCTGGCTGGGGTCGACATGCCGGAACGTCACGGAAATCTGGTTCACGATGTACCCCTCCTTCGTCGGAATGGGCCTTGCGGGGATCAGAACTGCCTCCTGCGCCGGGACGAGGAAAGCATCCCCAGCTGTGCGCGATACTTCGTCACCGTCCTCCGCGCGATCCGGATCCCCTGGTTCTGCAGCAGACGCATCAACTCCTGGTCGCTGAGGGGTTTGCCCTCCCCTTCGGCCCGGATGATCTCCCGGATCTTCTCCTTGACGGACTTGGAGGCGATGTCCTCCTCTCCCCCGTCGCGGTTGAGACCCGAGTTGAAGAAAAACTTCAGTTCGTAGATGCCGTGGGGGGTGTAAACGTACTTCCCGCTGGTCACCCGCGACACGGTGGACTCGTGCATTTCGATTTCCTCGGCCACGTCCCGGAGCGTCAGCGGGCGCATGTGCTCGGGCCCCTTCTCCAGGAAGTCCCGCTGGAGCTTTATGATGGTCTCCACGACCTTGTAGATGGTGCGCTTGCGCTGCTCGATGCTCTTGATGAACCACAGGGCGGAGTTCACCTTCTGCTTCAGGAACTCCCGGTCCTCTTTCGGCAGTTCCTCCCCGCCGCCCGTGAGGAGGCGGCGGTAGTACGAGGACAGGCGCAGCCGCGGCTGTCCGTCCTCGTTCAGCGTGACGACCCACTGGTCGTCCACCTTGAAGACGTATACATCCGGCGTGATGTAGTGGACGTCGTCCCCGGAGTAGGCCCGCCCGGGCTTCGGCCAGAGGGTGACCAGCTTCTGGAACGCCTCCTTGACCGCCTCCCGCGGGATCTTCAGGCGGCGGGCGGCGCCCGCCACGTCCCCCTTGGAGAACAGGTCGAAGTGGTCCTGGAGGATCCGCACGGGGAGCTCGAACCCCGTTCCCTTCTCCCGCGCCTGGATCAGGAGGCATTCCCGGAGATCCCGCGCCCCGACGCCCAGCGGATCCAGCGTCTGGACACGAGCGATCGCCCGCGTCACCTCCTCCACCGGGAGGGAAAGGGAGTCGGCCGCCTCCTCGTCGGTAACCGTCAGGTATCCGTTTTCGTCGATGTTCCCGATGAGGTAGAACGCCGCCGTCCGCTCGGTCTCCGGCAGGTCCAGGAGGTTGATCTGGGACTCGAGGTGCTCCGCGAGGGTGGGACGGCGTGTCAGGGTGTTCTCGTAGTAGGGGCGGCCATCCTCCTCGTCCGGGTCCCGTTCCACCCTCCCCTCGCGGGCCCCGTCGCCGAAGTAATACTCCCAGTCGACCCGGTCGATGAGCCCGCTGTCCCCCTTGGTCGAGGCCTCCTGCGGCGCCTGCGGGGCGGCCGTCTCCTCCTCCGCCGGGGTTGCCGCCGTATCCTCTTCGGGGGACCCGTCCGGACCGTCCGCCCCCTCCTCCAGCGCCGGGTTCACCTCCAGCTCTTCGCGGACCGCCTGCTGGAGCTCGAGGCGGGACAGCTGCAGCAGCTTGATCGCCTGCTGCAGCTGGGGAGTCATCACCAGTTGCTGGGTGAGTTTCAGGGACTGTCGGAGTTCCAGCGCCATCCATGCCCCTTCACTGTCAGAGGGAGAAGCTTTCCCCCAGATAGATTTCCCGGACCCGGTCCGACGCGGCGATCTCCCCGGGGGTCCCCGAGAGCAGGATCTCCCCCTCGGAGATGATGTACGCACGGTCGCACACCTTGAGGGTGTCGCGAACGTTATGATCCGTTATTATAACGCCGATGCCGCGCTCTTTTAATCCGAGGATGACCTGCTGCAGGTCCGCCACGGAAATCGGGTCGATGCCGGCGAACGGCTCGTCGAGCAGGAGGAAGTCCGGGGAGAGCACGAGGGCCCTCGCGATCTCCGACCGTCGCCGCTCCCCGCCGGAGAGAGCGTACCCCATCGTGTCCGCCACGGTGCCGATGCGCATGTCCCGCAGCAGGGCATCGAGCCGTTCCGTCCGCTCCCCGGCGGAGAGGGGGGTCTCCTCCAGAAAGGCGAGGATGTTCTCGCGGACGGTGAGCTTCCGGAAGATCGAGGGCTCCTGCGGCAGGTACCCCAGCCCCATGCGCGCGCGCCGGTGCATCGGGAGGTCCGTCACCGGGATGCCGTTCAGGGACACCTCCCCCCCGTCGGGGCGGATCAGCCCCACGATCATGTAGAAGATCGTCGTCTTGCCGGCCCCGTTGGGGCCGAGGAGCCCCACGACTTCCCCGGAGCCGGTCTCGATGGACACCCCTTTGACGACCTCGCGGCGCCGATACTGCTTCCGCAGCTCCCGGACGGCCAGGGACTTTCCCCCCTTCTCCTCCCGCCTCCGGTGCGAGTGCCCCTCCTGCGGGACCGGCGAAGTCACTTCGGGGCCTGCTCCATGATGCCTTTCGGGTTGATCACCGCTCTCACGCGGCCGCCCCCCTCACCCCCGGTCGCCACCGACCGGTTCTCCCGGAGGTACAGGGTGAGCGTCTCGCCCCGGAGCGTGTTCTCCCCCTGCCGGAGGTCCGCCCCGCCGGAGAGTACGACGCGCTGCTCGAGGTTGTAGAAGACGGCGCGCGGCGAGCGCGCCTCGCGGTCCCCCTGGACCACCCGCACGTCCCCTTCCGCCACGATCCGTTCGATCGCCTTCGCCTCGCGGGAATATTCCGCATGCACGCGGTTCGCGTGCAGCGTCACGTCGGCCTGCACCGCCACGACGTTCCCCTCGAAGGTCACCGAGTTGCGGACGCTGTCCGCATCGACGCGGTCCGCGGTGATCTCGATCGGCCGGCTGCCCAGCTCGCGGTTCGAAATCCCCGTCGACTGCTGTGCCGCTACCGGCGCCGCCGCGCAGAGAGCCGCCCCGAGCAGAAGCGCCGCGGCAGGGAGGCGTTTCCCCATGTTCCTCACCCCCTTCACCGGGACACTTCCGCCGGGCGGAAGCGGCCCCTCGGCGAATCCATCGTGATCTTTCCCTCTCCCCATTTCCACACAAGATCCTTCCCGGAGGCGGTGATCCCCGGTCCCGACAGGGTCGCGGGGCCGGGGACGCGCAGTATCTGGCCTGCGATATCGAGGGTCGCGGGAGAAACATCGGCTTCCCATCCGCCCTCGCGGGCCAGGCGGGCGCCTTCCGGAAAAGACAGGGCGGCGCGGTCGAAATCCCAGGACGCGGCGGGGGCCTGCACCGTCGTCCCCCGGAGGGATTTTTCCATCAGGTGGATCAGCACAGTGGTCCCCGTCACCGTCTTTA
>JAGGAJ010000168.1 GCA_017889845.1 Deltaproteobacteria bacterium | reverse complement strand
CCGCTCGGAGAGGGAGGCGATCTTCCTGTCGATGCGGGAGATGGTACGTTTCTGCGCGGCCAGACGGCCCTTCAGCTCCTCCACCCGCCCCTTGGTGAGCTTTTCCTTCCGCAGGGCTTCCGTGAGTTCGGCTGCCGCCTTCTCCTCGTGCGCCTTCATTTCGAGGAGACGGGCCTTTTCCTTCCGGAGCTCCGCCGCCGCGTCCCGGCCGACGGCGGGCGACGGGGCGAGGATCTGCGCGAGGAGCGCGACGAGGAGGAGTGCGACGGGGGGCGAGGCGGTCCACCGCATCAGGGAGTGCTCCAGTTCATAAATACGGTGTCGCACCGAGAGCGCAGATGCGCCGCATCCGGCAAGGCGCCGCGACCGAAGCGTACTGGGCAAGTACGGTGAGGGAGCGCCAACAGGTCGATACCTCCGACAACAAAACCGGGGCGGATGCAGCGGCGCTCGAATGCAACCGGATTTATGAATTGGAGCACTTAACGGCAGGCGCGCGCGGCCCGGAATCCGAGAAGGGAAGCGGCAGCGGCGAGAAGGGCGAAGCACAGTGCGAAGCCGGCGACAGCCAGCATGGTTCGCGGCAGCAGCAGGTCGCCCGGAGGGCCCACCAACTGTTCCAGGGAAGGGTACCGCAGCAGGAGGTAGCGGAGGGCGGCCCCGGACAGGAGCACACCGGCGGCGGCAAGAGGCAGGGCGGCAAGCGCTCCCGCCGCCGACCGGGAAGCGGCCATGCGGCCCGCAGGAACCCCGCGCTCCTCGAGGAAGGCGAAGTCCGCCGCAAGAGCGGTCGCCCGCCCCTTCTCCTGCAGCACGAGGACCACGAGGCAGACCGCGGCGAAGGCGCCGAACACCCCCCACGCGATCGCCGCCGCGTACCGTTTCACCAGGAGTAGGCGGGAAATCCGCGCCTCCCCGGCGAGAACCTTCTCGACGTGGGAAACGGAGCGCAGCGCGGTGGTCACCCGTTCCACATCCGCCCCGGTGAGACGTTCCGGACGGAGCCGGACCTCGATGTACCCCGGAAGCGGGTTCCCCCCCGAGGAGCGCAGGGAGTCGAGTCCCGGGTATGCCAGGAGGAACTCCCTCCAGGCCGTCTCCGGATCCTTGTAGACGGCGGTGCGCACGGGAGGGAGCGCCGCGACCTTCCCCGCCAGCCCCTCCCCCTCGCCGGGGGAAACCGTCGTCCGGAGAACCGCGGTGATCGCGTACCGGGACGCGAGGAACCGGGCCGAACCGCCCGAGAGGAGCAGGACGAGGAACGCGAACGATGCCGCCGACACGAGGACGAACCGGAAGAGGAGGTCCCGCACGGTGGACCGCCCCGCGAGCCGCCAGTCGATCCAGAGCAGGGATGGCCCGCTCACGCGATTCCGCCGCCGGCCGGGGCGGCTTGTCCGGCCTGCTCCCCGGCGGCCATCGAAGTCGCGGGAACGGAAACCTTGTAGACGCGGAACGGTCCCGCGGCGGTTCCCTCTCCCGCCGCGGCCGCCCAGCGCTCCGGGAGGTGCCGCTCCGCCATCACGATCGTGTTCCCCTCGCGGGCCAGCGCCCGGAACAGCCCCCCCAGCATTTCCCTGTACGGACTTCCCGCCGCCGCCACCACTCCGTCCAGGAACAGGTATCGCGGCCCCCGCAGGAGTTCCGCCGCCAGCCCGGCGCGCACCCTCTCGGAGGCGGAAAGGGAGGACAGGCGCCAATCGCGCGCGGACGCCAGCCCCACCATGGCGAGAAGCCGCTCCTGCCGCTCCCGGCGCTCGCCCTCCGGGATCCTCCCTCCTCCGGCCACCGCGGAGAGCCGGAAGAGATCCTCCACCGTATGCCCCGCCGGGTCCGAGAACCGTTCCGCCACGTGGCAGCAGGAGGCGCGGTACGTCCGGATAGACGCCCACCGTCCCCGGAAGATGGACTCACCGGACACGACCACGTCCCCCGCATCCGGTTGCCGCTCGCCCCGGAGGATGGAGAGGAGGGTCGTCTTCCCGGAAGAAGGCGGTGCGACGATCACACTGACGGACCCGTCCCCGAAGGCGTGATCCACGCCATCCCAGAGGGTCGCACCGCGGGCGAAGATCCCAAGACGGAACGCCTCGATCATCGGTCCGGGCTCTCCTCTTCCACGGTTCCGATCTCCCCGGCCATGAGGCGCCGGATCTCCTCCAGGTGCTGCGCCTTCATCCGGTCCCGGAGTGCTGCGTGCCAGTCCGGCCGTCCGATGAGTTCCTCGTACGGAAAACTCACGCTGTCCAGTATCACCCCGCCCAGGAACACGTGGGTGACGACCTGCGGGTTGTCCTTCCCCCCGTCCTCCGTCTGGACGTGGTAGACCTTCCCCCGGAACTTTATGTTGTGGTTGAAGCCGGAGAGCATCGACATCTGCTTCGGGTCCATCCGCCCGTTCACCGTCCCTCTCCCTACAGGGCCACCCTGTGGATGCCCTCGAGGAAATCGCCGAAGAACTCCCGGCCGATCCGCGCGAACCGCTCCGGGTCATCGGTCACGAGAAACTCCACGCCTCCCGGGCCGCCGGACCGGCGCGCCCCCGTCTCCGACAGCAGGATGTCGACTACCCGCGCTGCCTCCTCCCCCGAGTCGATGAGGACGGTCCCTTCCCCCAGAAAATCCCGGATCGCCCCCTTCAGCACGGGGTAGTGCGTGCACCCCAGGATGAGCACGTCCGGCGGGTCCGCCCGGAAGGGTGAGAGGTATTCCGCTACCACCGCCCGGGTGATCGCGTTGCCCGTCCACCCCTCCTCCGCGAGGGAGACCAGCAACGGGCAAGCAATAGCCCGGACCCGGGCGGCCGGGATCCCCGCCCGGATGGCCTCCTCGTATGCGCCGGATCGCACCGTCCCCGTCGTCCCGATGATCCCGATGCCCCCTTTCCCCGCCAGGGCGGCGGCGCGCCGGACGCACGGATCCACCATACCCACCACGGGAATTTTGTAGATCTTCCGCAACGTGGGGAGGGCCAGGGACGACGCGGTGTTGCACGCCACCACGAGGAGCTTGACGTCGTGGCGCCGGATGAGGTGGTTGGCGATCTCGATGGAGTAGCGCGTGACCGTCTCCGCCGACTTCCCCCCGTACGGAACCCGGGCGGTGTCCCCGAGGTACACGAACCGCTCCGAGGGGAGAGCCGCGACCAGTTCCCGCAGCACGGTGAGTCCCCCCACCCCGGAGTCGAACACGCCGACCGGATTCTCCACCCTTTCTCCTAAAACTTTGATTTTTTTAAGGTAAAACGCTATCGTAAAGAAGTCAACCGGACGCCCGGGGAAAGGGGGAGCCCGTGAAACAGATTCTCGAGTTCCTGGCCAGCGCGAGCGTCATGGAACTGGCCACCGACCCGAAGGTGCTCTTCGCCGCGGCCGCCTTGTTCGTCCTGGCCGCGCTGTTCCGCTGGAAATACGTCCTGTTGTTCCTCTTCGGGGTCGGCGGGATCCTTACCGTGATCCGCTACACCCATGCGCGGGGCGGGGCCTCGATCGACGACAACCTGATCGTCTTTTCCGCCGGGACGCTGGCCGTCGCGGTGGTCCTGATCTACTTCCTCTTCATCCGTGGGGACTGAAACCCCGCGTCGCGTCGGCTTCACCACCACCATCCCGGTCGAGGTCCTGCTCGCGGGCGGCCGCGTCCCGGTGGACCTGAACAACGTGTTCATCGCGTCCGGGAATCCCGCGGAGTACGTGCGGCACGCCGAGGCGGACGGGTTCCCCCGCAACAGCTGCGGCTGGATCAAGGGGATCTACGGGGTCGTGCGCCGGCAGGGATTCCGCGAGGTCCTCGCAGTCACCCAGGGCGACTGCAGCTTCACCCAGGCGCTGATGGAGGTGCTGTCGTACCGGGGGGTCTCCGTGGTCCCGTTCGCGTTCCCTTTCGACCGCGATCCCGACTACCTCTCGCTGGAGATGTCGAAGATGGCCGCACGGTACGGCACCACGGTCGCGGAGGCGGAGATGTGGAAGCGCCGCCTCGACGGCATCCGGGGCATCGCCCACGAGATCGACCGGCTGACGTGGGAGGAGGGGAAAGTCACGGGGGAGGAGAACCACCGTTGGCTGGTGTCGTGCTCCGACTTCGACGGCGACCCCGCGGAGTGGTCCCGCAGGGCGGCCGCGTTCGTCGCGGAGGCCTCCGGACGGGCGCCGGGACGGGGATTCGTGCCGCTCGCGTTCGTCGGCGTCCCGCCCATCGTGTCCGGCCTGCA
>JAGGAJ010000167.1 GCA_017889845.1 Deltaproteobacteria bacterium | reverse complement strand
GACAGCGGCAGGTAGTGCGACGCCGCGCCGACCATCACCATGTTGACCGCCCGGACCTCCCGCAGGAGCAGCGCCGCCGCCAGGGCGTCGACGAAGTGGAGTCTGTCCGTTACGGTGCGTAGCCGGACCGCCACGTCCTCCGGGTACCTCTCCTGCCCGGTGGCCACCGACGGCGGGAAGATCTCCTGGGCGTTCACCACCATCGCGCCCCCGGGCCGCAGGAAGTGGGCGAAGCGCAGCGCCTCCAGCTTCTCGAAGGCGATCAGGAGGTCCGCCCCGCCGGGCTCGATCAGCGGGGAGAACACCTTCGGCCCGAAACGCAGGTGCGTCGTGACGGCCCCTCCCCGCTGCGCCATCCCGTGGACCTCGCTCTTCTTGACGTCGTACCCGGCGAGGAGGAACGCCTCGCACAGAACCTCCGAGGCCAGCAGGGTGCCCTGCCCGCCGACGCCCGCGAGGAAGACGTTCCCCCGGGCGAGGTTCACGACTGCCTCGCCACGATCGCCTTGAACTTGCACAGCGGCGGGCACTGGTTGCACCCGTCGCACAGGAGCGGGCTGATCCGGGCCATCCCCTTCTGGGTCGCCTTCTTCCCGGCCGCGGCCGCTTCCTCGGGGGTAAAGTGGAGCCACTCGATGGCGGGGCATCCCAGCCGGCTGCACGCCTTGCATCCCGTGCAGAGGTCGGGAACCACCTCGTACACCGGGCGCACCTTCTTCCGGTGTTCGGGGAGGAGGGCGCACGGCGCCTCGGTGATGACCACCGACGGGGCGGGGCGGGAGATCTCCCGGCGCAGCACGCGTTCCGTCTGCTCCATGTCGTGCGGATTCACGACGTAGACGTGCTCCACGCCGATCGCGCGGCAGAGGCCCGGAAGGTCCAGCCGGTGGGTCGGTTCGCCGCGGAGGGTCTTCCCCGTGGACGGGTTCTCCTGCGCCCCCGTCATCGCGGTGATGCTGTTGTCGAGCAGGATCACCGTGGAGCACCCCTTGTTGTAGACGATATCCATCAGGCCGGTGATCCCGGAGTGGAGGAACGTCGAGTCGCCGATGACCGACACGACCTTCCCCACCCCTTCCGGCCCCAGCGCCTTCTCCATCCCGTGGGCGTTCCCGATGGAGGCGCCCATGCACACGCACGTGTCCATCGCCCCGAGCGGGGGGAGGGCGGCGAGGGTGGAACATCCGATGTCGCCCGTCACCGCCACCTTCAGTTTCTTCAGCGCGAAGAAGAGCCCCCGGTGCGGACACCCCGGACACAGGTTCGGCGGCCGGGGCGGCACCGCCTCCGGCGCCCGAACGGGCGCCGCCTCGCCCGTGATCCCCCGCCGCACGATCCGCGGGTCGAGCTCCCCGACGATCGGGATCAGTTCTTTCCCCTGCGCGGGGATCCCCAGCGCCTTCACGTGGGTCTCAAGGTACGGGTCGAGCTCCTCCACCACCACGACGCGGGAGACTCCGGCGGCGAATTCGCGGAACAGCCGTTCCGGCAGCGGGTACACGAGCCCCAGCTTGAGGACCGACGCGTCCGGGAACGCCTCGCGGACATACTGGTACGAGACGCCCGCGGTGATGATCCCCAGCGAACGGTCCCCCCACTCGATCCGGTTCCCGTCGAACGTCTCCGCGAACTCGCGTAACGCTTTCGTGCGCTCCTCCACGACGACGTGCCGCTTCTTCGCGTTCACCGGGAGCATCACCCACTTCGCCGGGTCGCGCACGAATCCCGGGGCGAACGGCGGTCCCGTCGGCTCGTCGAGGCGGACGACCCCCTTGGCGTGGGAGATGCGGGTCGTGGTGCGCAGGAAGAACGGCGTGTCGTACCTCTCGGAGAGCTCGTATGCCAGGCGCGTGTACTCCTTCGCCTCGAAGGAGTCCGACGGCTCCAGCATCGGGATCTTCGCCGCCACGGCGTAGTGGCGGTTGTCCTGCTCGTTCTGGGAGGAGTGCAACTCCGGGTCGTCCGCGGTGACGATCACCAGCCCCCCGCGCACCCCCGTGTACGAGGCGGTGAAGATCGGGTCCGCCGCCACGTTCACCCCGACGTGCTTCATCGTCGCCAGGGCGCGCACCCCGCCCATGGAGGCGCCGATGGCCACCTCCACGGCTACCTTCTCGTTGGGGGCCCACTCCGCGTAGACCCCCTCGTACTGGACGAAGTTCTCCAGGATCTCCGTGCTGGGAGTGCCGGGGTACCCCGAGGCAACCTTGACCCCCGCCTCGAACGCCCCCCGGGCGATCGCTTCGTTGCCGGAGAGGAGACGGACACCTTCTTTCGTTGCCGGGACGGACACGGTTCCCCCCGATCGAATAATGGGTATCGGGTACCAAAATACCATATCACCCGGTTCCGTTCAAATGGAAATCCGCAATATGCCAAATCTGCTATAATTATGCGAACTTTTCGCTTTGGGGGACGACGGCAGATGAAGATCGGGGTGCTGACCGGCGGGGGCGACTGCCCCGGCCTGAACGCGGTGATCCGGGCGGTGGTGCGCAAGTCCGACGCCCACAGTTCGCGGGTGGTGGGGCTCCGGAACGGGTGGAAGGGGCTCATGGACCCCTCCCCCATGGACCTCGACAGCAGGATGGTCTCCGGCATCCTCCACATCGGTGGGACGATCATCGGGACATCAAGGACCAATCCCTTCAAGGACCCCGCGGGAGCGGAGAAGGCGCTGAAGAACTTCAAGCTCCTCGGGCTGGAAGCCCTGGTGGCCATCGGCGGCGAGGACACCCTCGGCGTGGCGGCGAAGCTGTACGACAAGGGTCTCCCGGTGGTCGGCATCCCCAAGACGATCGACAACGACCTGTACGGGACCGACTTCACCTTCGGCTTCGACACCGCCGTGAGTATCGCCACCGACGCCATCGACCGGATCCACACCACCGCCGAGTCCCACAACCGCGTCATGGTGGTGGAGGTGATGGGGCGGCACGCGGGGTGGATCGCCACCTACGCCGGGATCGCCGGCGGGGCGGACGTGATCCTCATCCCGGAGATCCCCATAGACCTTGACGAGGTGTGCGACCTGATCCTTCGGCGGCACAGCCGGGGGAAGTCGTTTTCCATCGTCGTGGTGGCGGAGGGTGCGCAGTTCGCGGAGAAGCCGGGCATGAACGGGGAGCTCATCCTGCAGGAGATGCAGAAGGACGAGTTCGGCCACGTGCGGCTGGGCGGGATCTCGCAGGTGCTGTCGAAGGCGATCGAGAAGCGGACGCGGTTCGAGACGCGCTACGTCGTGCTCGGGCACATCCAGCGCGGCGGCTCCCCGACGGCGCACGACCGGGTGCTGGCCACCCGTTACGGGATCTACGCCACAGAGATGGTCCACCGCGGCGAGTTCGGGAAGATGGCGGCGCTGCAGGGGAGCCGGATCACCGCCGTCCCGCTCTCCGAGGCGACTTCGAAACTCAAGACCGTCGACATGGAAATCTACGGCATCGCCAAAGAGTTCTTCGGCTAGAGGATTTTTCCTTTCGCGTCGAAGGCGCCGGGGTAATGCCGCAGGGTGTCGCCCTCGAGTGCGATCACGTCGAAGCGGGCCTCGCGCCAGGACGCCGCGGGGATGGTGGACAGGTAGTGGCGGGCGGCCCGCACGATCCGGCGGCGCTTGGCGAGGTCGACCGACTCCTCCGGCCTCCCGAACAAGGCGTTCTCCCGCGAGCGGACTTCGACGAAGGCAAGCAGATCTCCCTTCCGGGCGACGATGTCGGCCTCGCCTCCCATCCCCCGCCAGTTCCTCTCCGTGATCGTGAATCCCTCGCCCTCGAGGAACCGGCAGGCCCGCTCCTCCGCCTCATCACCCCGGCCCCTGCGCGCCTCCGGCGGTGTGGTCACGCGAGCACCCGCTTTCGCTCCGAACATCCGGACCGGGCTGAGCGGGCCGCCTCGGCTCCCTGACGACGCCATTGCTGGCGCCTTTTCCTCCTGCTCGTCGGCGGGAGCCTCGGAGTTCGAACCCTCTGTGGCCGATTCATCAAGGACAGGTTCTCACTCCCCTGAATGTCCGGCGGTGGATCGGGGTGGGGCCCAGACGGCGGAGCGCCGCCAGATGTTCCGGGGTGGGGTACCCCTTGTGGACGGAGAGGCCGTATCCCGGGTAGAGCCGGTCGTACTCCGCCATCATCCGGTCGCGCGACACCTTCGCCAGGATCGACGCCGCCGCCACGGACAGGCACCGGGAGTCGCCCCGGACCAGCGCCTCCTGCGGCACGCCGCACGGAACCG
>JAGGAJ010000166.1 GCA_017889845.1 Deltaproteobacteria bacterium | reverse complement strand
GCGACATCCTCTGCCAGGCGCTGTCGGGGGGTCCGTACATCGTCGGGGAGCCGGAAGGGGAGGGTCCCCCGATGCCGCACCAGTCGCCCACGCGCCTTGGGAACTGGCACGGCTGGTTCGTCCAGGGGCTTTGGGGAGGATTCGGCGCCCTCGCGGCGCTCCGTTTCCGGGCGGAGACGGGAAAGGGGCAGCTGGTGGACATCTCCGGCGCGGAGGCCGTGATGATGTTCGCCGACTACAACATCACCTGGATGCACACGGGGGGAAAGGCCCGCGAGCGGTTGGGGAACTTCGATCCCGCGGTGTTTCCGTACACCTACATCCGGTGTCGCGACGGCTACACCTTCATGGCCGCATACAACGACGAGGCGTTCGAGTCGCTCATGCAGATCATCGGGCGCCCGGAGCTCGTACGGGACCCGCGGTTCTCGACGCCGAGGAGCCGCGTCCGCCTGGAGAACGAGCGGGCTCTTCTGGGCATCCTGGAGGAGTGGTCGGGGAACCTCACGGCGGACGAAATCCTGCAGGCGGTGGAGGGGCATACATCGGGAAAGAGCGGGCCGGGCGCCGCCGTGGTGACGGGGAGGGTCAACCGCCCCCTGGAAACCGTCGGCGAAGCCCACTGGATCGAGCGCGGCTGCTTCCTCCGTTCGAAGGACCCCGTGTACGGGGAGCTGCTCCTCGCCGCCCCGCCGTGGAAGATGAGCGGGACCCCCGCGCGGTGGAAGTCGGGGTGCAGGCCCCCCGGGGCGGACAACCGCGACGTGTTCCTTCGCACGCTCGGCATGACGGAGGAGGAGTTCCGCCTTCTGGAGGCGCCCGGCGCTCCCTGAAGGGGGAGTCCCGGAAATGCGGATCCCCCGGGGTACAGGCGGGAACCCCGGGGGATCCTTTGCTTTGCCCGCAGTTCGCTTGGCGGGGGGATGCGGGCAAATGCGCCTCCCCGGGGAGGGGAGGCAGTATGATCTCTCTTTCTTGCATTCTTTTCGGACGATTTCCGGGAAACTTCAGGGAAAAATCTCCGGGCCCGGGGCGCTTTCCGCCCCGTCGCCGGGACTGGTAGACTGGGGATCTTGCAGCGGCCTGCGACAGGCCGCCCCGGGGGAGACGGTGATCGACCTGCACCTTGTCGTGCGCGACCTCGCGGTGGTCCTCGCCATCGCCACCGGCGTCGCCCTCCTCTTCGGGAGGCTCCACCTCTCCGTCGTCGCGGCGTTTCTCGTCGCCGGGGCGATCCTCGGGCCCACGGGGGCCGGCCTCGTGGCGGAATCGAGGATGGTGGATGCCCTCGCGGAGATCGGCGTGGCCCTCCTCCTGTTCACCGTGGGGCTGGAAATCTCCCTCTCGAACCTGGGGAAGATGCGGCGCCAGATCCTGCTGGCGGGGGGAGCGCAGGTCGCCGCCACGATCCTCTCCGTCCTCATCGTCCTTCTTGCGGCCGGCTTCCACGCCCCGGAGGCGGTGTTCATCGGGTTCGTCCTCTCCCTCTCCAGCACCGCGATCGTGCTGAAGGTGTACGCCGGGCGGATGGAGGTCGACAGTTCCCACGGGAGGATCTCCGTCGGGATCCTGCTATTCCAGGACCTGGCCGTGATCCCGATGATGCTCCTCATCCCGTCGCTGCGGCAGTGGGAGACCGCGCAGGCTTCCGCCGTGCTGCTCACGCTGGCGAAAGCGGGGGTCAGCGTGGCGGCAATCCTCGTTCTGGCGCGGTTCGCGGTGCCCCGCCTGCTGCGGGAAGTGATCCGGCTGAACAGCCGGGAGATCCTCGCGATGACGGTGCTCTGCCTGATCCTCGGGATCGCCTGGATCGCCCAGCTCTGGGGCCTCTCCCTGGCGATGGGCGCCTTCCTCGCCGGGGTGGTCATCTCCGAGTCGGACTACGTCCACGAGATCGCCGCACAGATCTTCCCGTTCCGGGATGTCTTCAACGGCGTCTTCTTCATCTCCGTCGGGATGCTCCTCGACCTGCCGTTCCTCGCGCGGAACCTTCCGCTGATCCTCCTGCTGTCGGCGGCGATCATCGCGGGAAAGATGCTCTGCGCCGGGGCGGCGATCCGGCTGCTGGATTACCCGTGGCGGATTGCGGTGGTCGGGGCGGTCGGGCTGGCGCAGGTCGGGGAGTTCGCCTTCCTGCTCCTGTCCCAGGGGGTCCGGGACGGGCTGGTCGGGCCGGTCCCGTACCAGAACATGCTGGCCATCGCCATCATCACGATGGTGGTGACGCCGTTCCTGATGGATGCGGCTCCCCGGCTGGCGCAACTGTGGGAGAGAATCGTCCCCGCGGACGCAGGCGGGGGGGATCGGGAAGAGACGATCCCCGCCAGGCAAAAGACGGAGAACCACGTCATCATCGCGGGATACGGGATGAACGGGAAGAACCTCGCCCGCGTCCTCAAGGCGACCAGCGTCCCGTACGTCGTGGTGGACCTGAACGACGTGATGGTCCGGGACGCCCGGGAGGCCGGCGAGCCGATCTGGTTCGGGGACGTCAACAACCCGGAGATCCTCGACCGGGTCGGGATCGGGGGGGCCCGGATGCTGGTTCTGGCCATCTCGGACCCGATGGCGACGAGGCGGGCTGTCGCGGTGGCCCGGCGTGCGAACCCTGGCCTGTTCATCCTGGTCCGCACGCGGTACGTGGTGGACGTGGACGACCTGATCGCCCTGGGCGCGAACGCGGTCATCCCGGAGGAGTTCGAGACCTCGGTGGAGATCTTCTCCCGCGCCCTCCGGGAGTACCACGTGCCGGACCACGTCATCCGGCAGCAGGAGGAGCTGATCCGCAGCGGGACATACCGGATCCTGCGGGAGCGCGTGCCGCCGGGGGGCGGGGACATGCTGGCGGAGTTCGAGGAGTTCCTGCGTCGGAAGGTGATCGAGCTGTTCTACGTGGCGCCCGGCTCCCCGTGGGCGGGTCGGACCGTCGGGGAGCTGCCGGCGGGGAACGGGATTGTGCTCCTCGCCCTGCTCCGGGAGGACCGCGCCATCATCCAGCCGTCCCCGGGGGAGACCCTTGTCGTCGGGGACAAGCTCGTCCTCTTCGGCGGGCATGCTCCTCTGGCGGCCGCTCTTTCGGAGTTGGCATCCCCCGGCCGCTAATTGGGGTACCCCCCCCGCTCCCCATTTCCGCCGTCGAGTGATAAGATCGGGGTGTCCCCACTCCATCGGCCGGGAGGACGACGATGGCTTCTTCCCAACCCGATCTGCAGAAGTACGAACGCGCGCTGGCCCGCTACTTCCAGACCCCCGCCAACGAACGGCAAACCAGGGAACGGGAGAAGATCCTGAAGGTCCTGGGGATCGAGAATCCGCAGGAGTTCATCGGGATGCACATCCCCCTCTGGGAGGCCAAGATCGACGAGCTGCTCGACCCCACGAGCACCGACATGCTCCCGATCAGCATCTCCCACTCCTACGTGAACTGGGTGCGCGGGGCGATCCGGCTGATGCCTTCCGGCGCGCGGATCAAGATTCTTTCCTCGAAGATGAAGGTGACGGGGCTGAAGAAGGCGATCCTCGCCCTCCTCCGGGAGATGACGGGGGAAACCCCCAAGGACTTCGAGATCACCGACGTCCAGCTGGTCGACAAGGTCCACAAGGACACCCTGTTCACGGTCCGCATGGGGAACAGGAAGGAGCACCCCCTGTACCTGTCGCACTTCGGGTGCCTGGGTGAGTACATCTACAGCGGCCTTCCCGGGCTGGTGGGCCTGCCCGCCATCCCGGCGGTCTACCACGTCACGCCGCAGGGTGAGGAGGTGCTCCTCAAGCCGAAGGAGCAGGGGATCAACATCTACCACGACGACTCCGTCACCGCGGCGCGGATCGCCAAGGACGGCGGCTGGTGGGTCGCCGGCGCGGCCCGGCAGGACGCCCTCGGCGACTGCATCGGGACGGCCCTGCGGTACGGCCACTACGTCGCCACGCCGGAGAAGGGCGTGGTGATGATCGACAACATCGAGCTGTTCCACCTGGACGAGACGGACGTCCGCATCTTCGAGCCGATCTACGAGTTCCTGCCGCGGAAGGCGCACCCGGACGACGGCCGGAGGCGGGAGCAGCTCCATGACAGGATGCAGGCCGACTACGAGAAGGCGTACCGTGATCAGATGGAGGCGATCCGGGAGGAGTGGCCCGAGGTCGAGCGGTACCTGATCGAGATGCGCCGCAACATCTCCACCTACTCGGGCGAGGTGTTCGACCAGATCCTCTCCCGCGTGAAGGCCCGGGTGTTCCCGAAGCGATGACGGGCAAGGGAGGTGCACCTTCTTCCCTCCGCCTGGCGAAATGT
>JAGGAJ010000165.1 GCA_017889845.1 Deltaproteobacteria bacterium | reverse complement strand
TCCTCGATGCGGCGGGAGATCCCGATGTGGGGGGACCAGGTCAGGAGGACGAGGTGCCGCCCCGGGAGGGTGATGTGGCTGGTGATCCGCGCGCCCTTCGTCCCCAGCGGTTCCTTGGCGACCTGGACCAGGAGATGCTGGCCCTCGCGGATGAGCCCCTCGATGGGCGGGAGGAAATGCTCCTGCGGGTACCGCGCGGGACGGATGCCGATGTCCTCGGGCAGGACGGGCTCCTCCGCGGGGTCGGTGTCGAACTCGAGCTGCGGGGTGACGAAGTCCCCCGCGAAGAGGAACCCCGCCTTGTCCATCCCGATGTCGACGAAGGCGGCCTGCATGCCCGGGAGGACGCGGATGACCTTGCCGTTGTAGATGTTCCCGACGGAGTTGCGGTCCTCCCCGCGCTCGATGAGGAGCTCCACGAGGATCCCGGACTCCAGCGTCGCCACGCGGGTCTCGTACGGGGCGGCGTTCACGACGATGAGCTTGCTCGCCTTCTGCATCGGGTCACCCGCGGCGGCTGCGGAACTCCGCCGACACCTTCCTCGGGATGAAACTTTCCTGCGCCAGGGGGACGCCCAGCAGCGAAGAGGCCGCCTCCAGGGGGCGAACCCCCTTGCCTGTTCCCTGGAGGATTGTAATGAAAATCCCGTCCGGGTTCACCTCGAAATCGGCGACGAGCGGTTTCAGGTCCAGCTCGGACACCAGGCTTTCGCGCACTACCGCCATCGTGTGGCGCTCCGCGGCGCGGAATGCCGAGAGCCTCTCCGAGGCGACCTCCGGCGTGACCCCTTCCGGCATCCGCCCCGGGGAAACCGGCCGGAGGAGGTACCGGCACGCGAGGTCGTACTCCGACAGTCGGGGGACGCCCGGCGGCACCCCCTTCGCCTCCAGGAGACGGATCCCCGCCGGGAGGTGTGCCGGAAGCTTCGCCAGGACCTCGGCCGCGGGAACGGGGAGCGGGAACTCCCCTTCGAGGAATTCGCACTCGCTTTCCGCCCCCACGGGGAGTGCCGGGGAGAGGGAGATCTTCGGCGCGGGGTTGAACCCCTGGCTGTACGCGAGCGGCAGCCCGGCGCGGCGGAATACACGCCCCCACAGGGACTGGATTTCCAGGCCGCTGAGGTACCTCGCCGGCCCTTCCTTCGCGTATCGGATCCGGATCGCGTGGCGCGGGGGCGCCGCCTTCCCGGCAGGCCCCGCCGGCTCTTCCGGCGGACCGGGGGGCGGGAGGCGGCCGGGCCAGGTGATGTTGGAGAGGCCCGGAGGGCACGCCCCGCAGGAGGAGCACCCGGCGGCGCGGCAGTCGGGCGTGGTCTCGCCCGCGCGGGCCTTGACCCGCTCCGCGAGGAGGAACTCCCGGTCGATGCCGGCGTCCACGACGTCCCACGGGAGCGGCACGGACAGGTCGCGTTCCCGGAGGTATTCGAGGGGATCGACCGCCGCCTCCGCGAACGCCTTCGCCCACGCGTCGGGGCGGAACGCCTCCGTCCACGCGTCGAACCGCGCCCCGTGGCGATACGCCCGGAGGATCACCTCGGCGAGCCGGGCGTCGCCGCGCGAGAAGACCCCTTCCAGCTCCGACACCTCCGGGGAGTGGAACTTCACCTCGGCGTGGCGCTCCCTGCCCAGCGCGTCGCGGACGATGTTCACCCGTTCGAGCACCTCCTCCCTCCGGAGCTGCGGTTCCCACTGGAAGGGGGTGTGCGGCTTCGGGACGAAGGCGGAGACGCTCACGTTCACGGAGTTGCGTTTCCCGTGCCGCCGCGCGATCCCCGCGACCCGGGCCGCGAGCGTCCCGATGGCCCGGACGTCCTCGACCGTCTCCCCCGGCAGCCCCACCATGAAGTAGAGCTTCAGGGTGTGCCAGCCGTTGGCGTAGATCCACTCCGCCGTCCTCAGCACGTCGTCGTCCCGGATCTCCTTGTTGACCGAACGCCGCAGGCGCTCCGTGCCGGCCTCCGGGGCGAGGGTGAAGCCCGACTTGCGGACCTTCCGGATCTGGCGGACCGTGTTTTCCTCCAGCGCGTCCAGCCGGAGGGAAGGCAGGGACACGGAGACGTGCTCCGGGGCGAGGGCCCCCATCGCCTCCGTGATCAACCGGTCGATGCAGCTGTAGTCCGCCGCGGAAAGGGAGAGCAGGCCCACCTCGTCGTACCCCGTCTTCGGGGCCTCCTCCTGCAGGTACCGCAGGACCACGAGGGGGTCGCGCTCCCGCAGGGGGCGGTAGACGTACCCCGCCTGGCAGAACCGGCAGCCGCGGGTGCAGCCGCGGGAGATCTCCACGCCCAGCCGGTCGTGCACCACGCGCATCGAGGGGAGGATCGGCGAGGGAAGCAGGGGAGACCGGGCCAGGTCGGGCAGGACGCGCCGGGCCACGCGCCCTGGCATCCCGCGGACGTACACCCCCTCGATCCGCGAGAGCCGGCCGAGCAGCTCCGCCCGGGTCCACCCCCGCTCCTTGCGCTCCTGCGCGAGGGAGACGATCTCCAGGACCGCCTCCTCGCCGTCCCCGACGAGCATGGCGTCGAAGAAGGGGGCCACCGGTGCGGGGTTCAGGGCGCACACGCCCCCGGCCAGGACCAGCGGGTCGTTCTCCCCGCGCTCCCCGGACAGCAGGGGGATCCCCGCGAGGTCCAGCATCGCGAGGACGTTGGTGTAGGTGAGCTCGTAGCAGAGGGAAAAACCCAGCACGTCGAAGGAGCCGGCCGGCGCGCCGGACTCGAGGGACGGGAGGGGCTCCCGCGCGGTCCGGAGGTGTTCCTCGTAATCCGGCCACGGCGCGAAGACGCGCTCGCACCGCGTCCCCTCCCGCGCGTTCAGGATTTCGTACAGGAGCAGGATCCCCAGGTGGGACATCCCGATCTCGTATGCGTCCGGGAAGGCGAGGAGAACGCGCACCCTTGCCTCGTCCCATGGGAGGAGGGGGCGGCGCACTTCGGAGCCGCTGTAACGGGAAGGTTTCCGGACCGTCGGCGGGATTTCGGGCATGCAGTTAGAAAATCCCATTAAATTTTTGAAAAGGCAACGGATTCACGCTACATTATCCCGGAGGCTACCCTTTCGGGAGGGACGGCGGGATTGCGTCTTTTCGGCACCATGGGAGCGGATGCCTCTTTCCGGGAGGAGGATTTCTTCGGCCGGGGGGAGGAACTCTCCGCGCTGAGGCGGGCGGCGGTCGAGGGAGGGCGCGGCATCGGCTCCTCCTTCATGATCTACGGCCCTCCCAACGTCGGGAAGACCTCGCTGCTCCTCAAGCTGGCGCACGATCTCCGTTCCTCCGGGGAAGAAGGCGGATTGCCTCGGCCATTCCCGTTTTATTTCTCCTTCAGCCAGATCCTTTCCCATCCCCTCGCCCTCTCCCAGCACTTCCTCCAGGAATTCCTCTGGCAGTTGCTCCGGTTCCTCGGAGATCCGCAACCGGCGGTGTTCGACCCGGAGGGGATGTGCGACCGCCTCTCCGCGATCGGAATCACCGGATGCCGGGAGATCCTGGCGGCGCACGGGAAATACACCGCCGCCGGAGACGGCCTCTCGGCCCTGGTGAACGCCCTGTCGTTCCCCTTCGCCACGGAAGGGGACATCTTCTATCCGGTATTCCTTTTCGACGACTTCCAGTATACGGGGAAACTGCAGGGCGTCGCCGACGGCGCGATGCTTTCCATCCTGCGCCCCTATATCAAATCCGGCCACTACCCGATGCTCCTGTCCGGTTCCTCGCCGGGCCGGGTGACGGCGGCCCTCAAGCGCGAAGGGCTGTTCGGGACCTTCCAGATGCTGGAGGTCGGGGGGCTGGCGCCGGAGGCGTCCCTGCGGCTGTGGGAGTACCTGTGCGACCGCCGGCGGGTCCGGATCCCGGCGTCCCTTCTCCCCGGGGCCACCGAACGGCTGGGGGGAATCCCCGTCTACCAGCGGATGCTGGTGGAGGAGATCTTCTTCCGGAACGCCGGCGTGGGCGATGCCATCGCCCTGGAGAACCTCTACGCGCTTTCCGTGACGGAGGGGAAGCTGAACCGGTACTGGCGGGAGTTCTTCGAGAACACCTTCCCGGACCGCATGCAGCGGGGCCGCGCGATCCGTTTCCTGAAGCGCGTCCTGTGCGACCGGTTCCCCCTCGACACGGTGGAGGGGGCGCTCTCGCTGCTGGGAACCTCCCAGGACGAGGGGGAGGCGATCCTCTCGGCATTCGAGTTCAAGGGGCTGATGAAGGCCGACCTCGAGCAGCTCGCCTTCGTCGGCGACCCCGTTCTTGCCGATTTCCTGTACTGGGCCTTCGAGCGGGGCGTCCTGGGAAAGGGGGCGTCCCAGGTTGCGGCATCCATCGTGCAGTCCCG
>JAGGAJ010000164.1 GCA_017889845.1 Deltaproteobacteria bacterium | reverse complement strand
CCCTTCGAGGTCGAACTCGGGAAGATCCGCCGCATCGCCGGGAAACCTCCCGGCAAGGACCGCCAGCAGGTGACGCGTCTGGGCGATCCGTTTCTCCAGCGGGGGGACGGCCGCCCGGGTCTGGGCCAGGGATGCCCGCTGGGCAAGGACGTCGGTCCGCGCGATTCCCCCCAGCTCGAACTGTTTCTCGATGATAGCGAGCTGCTCTTCCTGCGTCGCCAGGATGTCCCGGGTGGCTTGCAACTCCCCGCGCAGGGATGCCTCCTGGAGGGCCGCGGTGACGATGTTGGACGTGAGCGTGAGGTAGGCTCCCTCGAGCTGGAAACGCTGGTAGTCGACCTGCGCCTGAAGCGCCTCCAGCTCGCGGCGCGTCTTCCCGAACAGGTCGAGGGTGTACGAGACGTCCACCGAAGCGTTGTACAGGGTGAAGGGGTTGATCTGCGCGTTCGGTTGCCCGAGAGAAGCCCCGGAGGGATCCTGACGCGATACGGAAACGTTCCCGTCAACGCTGGGAAGGAGTTCCCCCGAGCGGGCGCGCAGGAGCTCCTGCGCCCGCCGCAGGGCAGCCTCGGCAGCGCCCAACGTGGGACTGTTCGCGATCGCCTCGCGGATCCATCGATCCAGAGCCGCGGAGCGGAACAGTTCCCACCAAACGGCGGGGATTTCCCCGCCGGGAAGGAAGCGTTGCGATCCCCCGCCGACCCCCGGCGCGTCGGCCGTCTCCGCGGGCAGCGTCTCCGCCGTGTACGAAGCGACCTCCGGGGGGGGGGGCCTTCGGTAATCGTGGCCGACCGCACACCCGGCGAGCGACGCGATAACGAGTGCGGTATGCAATAACGTAAGCTTTTGCGTGTCCTGCCGCTTCAACGGTGTTCACCTGCGCGTCGCGGGGGGGGCACCCCCGTCTATTTCCCGTTTTTCGATTTTTAGATGCGGATCCGGCTGATTCGAATCATGGAAACCGGTTCCTTCGCGCGAGATCCCGTGGTTCCGCTCCAGGAAATGCACTCAGCGGTACGGACCCGAGGGGTCAAATCTTCACCAATACCGCCGATCGGCTCCACCGGATGGCGGGCCGGGATTCCACGCGGAAACCATTCTGACCGGCAAGATGTAACGTGACGGCAAACTCCCGCTCCGATACCTCGAAGCTGGGTTCGGCCAGCAGAAGCCTGCCGCCGGGCTTCAACGCCGCGGACGCCTCGGCAAAGAACCTCCCGGCGCCGGGCATCTCGTGTACCACGGCGAACGCCAGCACGAAGTCCACCTGCCCTTTGAGATCGTCGAGGCCCATGCCGTCCCCGGGGACCCGTCTCGCGTCGATCCGGTCGAGCAGGCCGGTCTTCCTTGCGCGGTGGCGGAGTTTCGCCAGCATCTTCGGTTGTATGTCCATTGCCACGACTTTTCCCGAGCGGCCGACCAGTCGGGCGAGTTCCAACGTGAAATATCCCATCCCGGGGCCGGGTTCAACCACCGTCATCCCCTCGGACACGAACGGCCGGAGAAGGGCAGGCGGGTCATGTACAAGACGCCTGATGGGGTTTGCCAGGAAATAGCCAAGCCACCAGGGGCACACCCTGTGGGACACGGTTCACCTCCCGACCCCGGTCCGACAGGCAGACATAACCCGGCGCATCCAGGGCCATCCGGGCGGGGGACGAATTGCGATCCACTCCCGCCCCAATCGGAAATACAATAGACCACGGAAGCCCGCATTCCCATCCCGGTCGTTGGAGGGGGAGATGTCCCCGCCGGACAGAACCGCCTACCTGAGCAAGTCGCTATACATCCGAGGGCTCCAGTGCCACAAATCCCTGTACCTCGACCGGTACCAGCCGGATCTCCGGGGGGAGCCGACGCCGGAGCTCGAGGCGCGTTGGGCCAGCGGGCACGAGGTCGGAGATTTCGCCCACATGCTGTTCCCCGGGGGGGTGGTTGTCCCCTTCGACGGGCTGACAAAGGACGAGCAGCTGGCGAAGACCCGCGAGGAGATCGACCGCGGCACGAAGGCCATCTACGAGGCGACCTTCTCCCATGACGACGTGTTCGTGAAGGCGGACATCATCGTCCGGAACCGCGGCTACTGGGACCTGTACGAAGTGAAAAGCTCCACCTCCGTGAAGAACCACCACTGGGACGACGTGGCGATCCAGTATTACGTCCTTTCCGGGTGCGGGCTCCCCATGCACAAGGCGTATCTCGTGCACATCAACAGCAGCTACGTGAGGGAGGGGGACATCGTCCCGGAGGAACTGTTCGTCATCCGGGACATAACCGGAATCGTGAAGGAGAAGCAGGCGTCCATCCCGGACGAGCTGGCCGGGATGCGGGCGATGCTTCGCGGGAATGTGCCGAAGGTCGACATCGGGCCCCACTGCGAGGACCCGTACGAGTGCGATTTCATGGGACATTGCTGGCGACATGTGCCCGAGGCTTCGGTCTTTTCCCTGCGGGGGCGCGGGATCGACCGGTGGGAGCTGTACCGGCAGGGGGTCGTCAAGCTGGAGGATGTCCCGCTCGATTCCCTCAACCTGATGCAGAGGATGCAGGTGGAGTATTTCCTGGACAGGAAGTCGCACGCCGATCCGGCGATGGTCCGGGAGTTCCTGAAGAAGGTCCGATACCCGGTCTGCTTCCTCGATTTCGAGACGTTCGCCTCGGCCATCCCGCTCTTCGACGGGATCCGTCCGTACCAGCAGGTGCCGTTCCAATACTCCATGCACCGCATCGACGCGAAAGGGAAGGAACCGGATCATTTCGAGTACCTGGCGCAGCCCGGCGTGGACCCCAGGACGGAGATCGCGGAGAAGCTGCTGGGCGAGATCCCGGAAGGGGCGTGCGTGCTCGTCTACAACATGGCCTTCGAGAAACGGGTGCTGAGGGAGCTGGGGGAATCCATCCCGGGCCTCCGGAAGCGCCTGAACGCGGTCTCCGGGGGGATGATCGACCTGATGGAGCCGTTCAAGCGGCGCGACATTTACCACTGGCGGATGAACGGGTCGTACTCGCTGAAAAACATCCTGCCGGTGCTGGTGCCTGAGATGACGTACGAAGGTATGGAAATCCGCGACGGTGCGATGGCGTCGGAGGCGTACTTCGCCATGGAGAACATCCCGGACCCCGCGGAGCTTTCCAGGCTCCGCGGGGCGTTGCGGGAATATTGCAGGCAGGACACCCTGGGCCTCGTCCGGCTGCTGGAGAAGATGCGGGCCATGGAGGCATAGGGGGAGGCCGTGGGAGATCCATACAGATATATCCGCTGGTTCGGGGACCTTTCCCTTGGCGACGTTCCACTGGTGGGGGGGAAGAACGCCTCCCTCGGGGAGATGTACCGCGAACTGGTCCCGAAAGGAGTGAAGGTCCCGAACGGTTTCGCCGTGACCGCCGAGGCGTACCGGGACCTCGTCCGCTCCGCAGGGATCCTGCCGGAGATGGAGGAACTCGCCGCGGGGCTTTCCCGGGAGGACCTCGAGGAGTTCGCCCGGAGGGGGCACCTGCTGCGCGATCTGGTCTACCAGGCCCCCCTTCCGGACGGTCTTCGCGAGGAGATCGCATCCGCCTATAAGACGTTATGCGCCGATTACGGTGAGAACGCGGACGTGGCGGTGCGCTCCAGCGCCACCGCCGAGGACCTCCCCACGGCGTCCTTCGCCGGGCAGCAGGAGTCGTACCTGCACATCCGGGGGATGGCGCAGCTCCTGGATTCCTGCCGCCACTGCTTTGCCTCCCTCTTCACGGACCGGGCCCTCTCGTACCGGCTCGACCAGGGATTCGACCATTTCCGGGTGGCCCTCTCCGTGGGGGTGATGAAGATGGTCCGCTCGGATCTCGCCGCGAGCGGCGTGATCTTCACCCTCGACACGGAATCGGGATTCCGGGACGTGGTCCTCATCAACGCCTCCTGGGGACTGGGGGAGAACGTCGTCCAGGGGGCCGTCAACCCCGACGAGTTCTTCGTCTTCAAGCCGACCTTGAAGGAGGGGTACCGACCCGTCATCGGGAAGAGGCTCGGCGAGAAGAAAATCAAGATGATCTACGGGACCGGCACGACGAGGGTCCTGACCCGGAACGTGGAGGTCCCGAAGGAGGACCGGCGCCGCTTCTGCCTCACGGAGGAGGAGGTGCTGACCCTCGCCCGGCAAGCCGTGGTCATCGAGGAACATTACACGAGGAAGGCGGGACGGGACACCCCCATGGACATCGAGTGGGCCAAGGACGGCGTCACCGGGGAGATCTTCATCGTCCAGGCCCGCCCCGAAACCGTGCAGTCCCAGAAGCGGATGGAGTTCCTGGAGACCTACCGGCTGGAGGGGAAGGGACCGGTCCTGGCCCGGGGCGTG
>JAGGAJ010000007.1 GCA_017889845.1 Deltaproteobacteria bacterium | reverse complement strand
CCCTGGCACGCCTCCACTTCCCTGTGACCAGAGCTGGCTCCCGGAGGACACCAGGCCGACTCCATTCGAGCCGTAGAGAACGATAAAGGAACCGGCGTTTCCTCCAGCCGTGTTATCGCCCGGCACCCCGATGGCCAGGTCCGCGATGCCATCCCCGTTGAAGTCGCCCGCGGCGAGGGAGGCCCCGAAAAGGTCCCCGGGTTCGGCAACCCCCTGCACACCGCCGCTTCCCTGTGACCAGAGCTGGCTCCCGGGAGACACCAGGCCGACTCCATTCGAGCCGTAGAGAACATAGACGGAGCCGGTCTTCCCTGCGGCCGTGTTGTCGCCCGGCACCCCGATGGCCAGGTCCGCAACGTTGTCCGCGTTGAAGTCCCCCGCGACCAGCGAGTAACCGAATCGGTCTCCCGGCACATCGGTGCCTCCGATACCGGATGCTCCCTGCGTCCACTTCTGAACATCGCTCTCTGAAATCCCTGCGTCGGATCCACGGAACACATTCACGGCGCCCCGTTCGTTGTTGTCGAACGGTATTCCGACCGCCAGATCCATGACCCCGTCCCCGTCAAAATCCCCGGAGGCCACGCTGAATCCGAAATACGCGTTGTCGGTGGCCCCCGATAGGAAGCCGCTGACGGTTTCGGAAAGTATCTGGTTGTCCGCACCTCCCAGGCCCGCGGCGAGGGGGCTGGGCGCTAGGGAGGAGGAGGTGGTGGGTGCGGAGGAGGATCCGCTGCAGGACGCCAAGGCGACGGCCACCGCGGAAGCGACCGCCAGCATCAGTAACACTTTGCCGGTATTCCTCATGGCGTTCCCTCCTTGGAGCCCGCAAGACTCCGGGGCATGTAATGAGGTTGCGAGAACGCCTCCGGTACCTTGATTCGGGAAACGGTGTATAGGCGGACATCTTCCTCGGGTTCGTCCCCCGCAGCGGATGTCAGCGGGAGAGAGAGGTTCGTCACGAATGCGCTGTCTCTTGAAAAAACGATGCTGGCAGGGAAGAGAAGTCCCCGGGGGGCGCCATCCTCCCGGATGCCGAGGAAATCGCCGAATTTTGCGACCACGCGCCCATTCCCGTCCAGCACCACGACTTCGTCGGCCTGGTTTGCAGCGACCCAGAGGTTCCCCGAAGAGTCGAAGGCGATCCCGTCAGCTCCGTTGATGCTTTCGGCGAACGACTCCACATTTTTCGTCCCGGAATCCATGCGGAGAATCCGGTCGTCACCGGTATTGGCAATGAAAATGCTTTTCTCGTCGGGGCTGAAAGCGATCCCGTTCGCCCCAAAGGGGGGAAATCCCGCCGTCGCCAACAGCGGGTCGTGCCCGAAGGTGGTGACCGTACAACTCCCCGCGCACATGGCGACGTTTTCGATCTGAAAGATCGCCCCCTGGAACGAATCGGAGACGAACAAGGAGCCGTCGCTGCGGAATGCCATCGCGTTCGGTGCGGAGGCATTGTCGCCGAAGCGGATCACATCCTGACTTCCATCCGGGTTGTCCACAGTCCGGTCCGGCGGGGGGCCGATGTGCGGGAGGAACGCTACCTCCTCGATCGGGGCATCCGCGTTGAAATCGGCAGGGATGCGCTGGATCCTCGATTGCGACCCCACAAGGTCGCCCGTGTTGCAGATGTATACCTTGTCGTCCGTCCGGTTGTATGCGAGTCCCAGCAACGGTGTTCCCCCGAAATCCCTTTGCGCGAGCAGCTTTCCGTTCCCGCTGAATCGGAGGAGTTTGTTGGTCCCGCCGAAATCGAAGGTGGCCACGAAGATGTCCCCGGTGTCGGGGTTGGCTGTTATCCCTTCGGGAAAACGTATGCCGTCGGGAAGCCGCACGAACTCCTTTGCGGCCAGGCGGTCCACGACGAGCCCCCTGTCTGCCCAGGCGACGACGGCGGAAGCCGATAGAGCTGTGGCCATCACCATACAAAATATCGTCTTTCGCATGTTTTCCTCCCCAGGGGGAATTGGTTTACCCCCTTCGATCCGATGGATACGGCGGTCATTAAGGTTAATTCATGGGACGTTGCGCTACCGGCACAGGTTTCACCATGTAGAGCCATTCCCGGAAGTCAAACAGGCATAATCCGGTGCCCCACCTTAGATCGGTCCGAAGGGAGGGGGCTTGAAAATTGACTTGCTTGTGCGCACCCCGAAGGTCGCATCCAGCAAGGTTTCTTCATGGCCTAGGAATCCGAATCGTCACGCCGGTGTATGACCGGCCTGTGTCCGGACTCAACAGATGTTAAATTAAAAAAATATCCGCCTACAGGTGATCTGAAAACGGGAGCAGGTCACTTCAATAACTCGGATGGCAGAAACAGGGGCTTTCAAAAACTGGAAAGAGTCGGGGACTTCCAGATATTGTCGTTCCTTTTCAGCGCACGGTGATGCGGAAGATATGGCGAAATCCGCTGGGAGAACCTGCCGAGCAGAGCGTAGTCCCGGGTCCGACCCCCCGGAATCCCAATCCGCTGCCGGGGATGTCGACTGGGATGGCAACCTTCGGATCGTCGCACAGGATATGTTTCAAGAGTACCGCGCAGGCGCAAAGCGTGAATTGCCCTGCGGAACCTTGAAATAAAGAATGAGCGCAGGACGCACGACGGGAATCCGTCGAACGGAAACACGAACGGCGGATGCGGGGGGCGCGTCAGGCCTCTCCTTCCTACCTCACCGGAATCCGTCCGAGCGTTTCGACCAGGAGGTCCATCACCTGTTTCACGCTGGGAACGAACATTTTTTCGTCAGTCGAGTGGACTTTCTCCAACGTAGGCCCGATGGAAATCATGTCCAGATTCGGATACGTTCCGTAGATCGTGCCGCATTCCAGACCCGCGTGAATGGCTACCACGGTCGGGTCCACCCCGTATAAAATCCGGTATACATCCGACATCAGGTGAACGATCGGGGAATCGGGGTTCGGTTTCCACCCCGGATAGCGCCCCGAGAATTCTGCTTTTCCACCCGCCAGCTCCCATACGCTCGACAGCATTGTCCCCACGTCATCAATGGATGTATCCACCGAACTGCGGATCCGGTTTTCGACTTCCATGACGCGATTGCTGGCACGCACGACGCCCATGTTGGTCGACGTCTCGACCAGGTCGGGGACGGTATCGCTCATGCGGATCACTCCCTGGGGGGTGCCGTAGAGGGCGTTCACCAGGTCGCGCTGGCTCTTCTCGTGCATGACCCGGTGGGGAAGGTCGGCCGCGACGGCCCTCACGCTCAGGGTGGTCTCGACCGCGCCCAGCTCGTTTTTCAGGATCCCTTCGTATTCCGCGACATGGTCCAGGAACTCCGTTTCCCGTCCCGCGGGGATCAGGACGAGCGCCGAGCCTTCGCTGGGGATGGCGTTTGCCGCCGACCCGGCGTCGATCTGCGCCACACGGAGGCCGTACCCCCCGTCCGCATCCTTCAGGAAGCGCACGAGCAGCTTGGCGGCATTGCCTTGTCCCTGGTTGATGTTGAGCCCCGAATGACCGCCATTGAGTCCCTGGACGGACACCCGGTAGCTCCCCATGCCGCGCGGAACTCCCGTCTCGTCATAGGTGACCCGGATGTACCCCAACTCTCCGCCCGCGCTGCCATTCGTGAACTCACCCTCGACCTCGCCGTCCAGGTTGATGAGGATGTCGCCCGTCAGGAGGTCCGGCTGCAATCCCAGGGCGCCGGACATGCCGTCCTCTTCGTCCACGGTGAACAACGCTTCCAGGGGGCCCGTCGCCATCGAGTTCGATTGCAGGACGGCCATCGCAAGGGCGAGCCCGATCCCGTCGTCGGCGCCTAAGGTAGTCCCCTCGGCCTTTACCCAGTCATCCTCCACGTACGCCACGATGGGGTCGTTATCGAAATCGTGGATCGTACCGGGAGCCGTTTTCGCCACCATGTCCATGTGTGCCTGCAGGATAACGCCCTTGCGGTTTTCCATCCCGGGCGTGGCCGGTTTCCGGATGAGGACGTTCCCGGCCCCGTCGACGATCGTCTGGAGACCGAGATTGTTTCCGAACTGAACGAGGAAAGACCGGATTTTTTCCTCGTGATGGGAATAGCGCGGGACCTGTGTCACGTCGTAGAAGTTCTGCCAGACGTCATGCGGCATCAGGTCCTTGATCGCAATCTCCAACGGGATCTTTTCGGCCATGGCTCGCTCACGCAATACGGAATAATCCGCACAAGCGACTAAAGCCACGATCGCCAACGACAGCCTGACGGATCGTCTTGTCCCGAGCATGATCACGATCTCCTTTCCGTTAGGTCATGGTCCAAAACGTCGTTTCACCCCCGTGTCTGCTTTCCGTCCCACCGCGATCTGAACTTGTACTGGTCTTGCGGACTCCGGAATCGCAAGCGTAAATAACTATTTCGGGCCCCGAGGATCCATCGGTAACGGCTTCGTCGTTACATGTTAATAATAGCGTAATATCCGTACATATGGATATAAATTCTTGAAGTATGACAGGACTTCCGATAACGTGAAATCGTGGATGAGCGAGGTTATATTGGAATCGATCGCTTGGTGATCCCGCGGGCCTTCCGTCCCGGATGATCCCGTCACCGGTGGGAATAGATGCCCGTCCTTTTCGAAGAAGTCCGGCTGAACGGGATGAAATTGCGCAACCGGTTCGTGCGATCTGCCACTTGGGAGGGACTTGCCGGCGAGGACGGATCGTCCACCCCCCGTCTCGACGGGATGATGGCCGATCTGGCGAAGAACCGGGTCGGCCTGATCGTGAGCGGGTACGCCTACGTCAGCCAGGAAGGCCAGTCCAGCCCGCGTCAACTGGCCGTCCATGATAATCGCTTTTTGCCCGGACTTGCCGGAATGGCCGGGGCCGTTCACTCCGAAGGCGGGAGGATCGCCCTGCAGCTGGTTCACGGGGGCGCGTTCTCGAATTCCGGATTGACCGGTGTCGAAACGGTCGGCCCCTCCGCGGAAGGGGCGGCAGGCAAGGGCGCAAATCGGGCTATGACCCGGGAGGAGATCGCCCGGATCGTCTCCGCGTTCGCCGGCGCGGCCGCGAGAGCGAAACACGCCGGTTTCGACGCGGTGCAAATCCACGCCGCCCATGGCTTCCTGATCAGCCAGTTCCTCGCCCCGGCATTCAATCGGAGGGAGGACAAATACGGCGGAACGCTTTCCAACCGCGCAAGATTCCTGCACGAAACGGTCGGAAGCGTGCGAGCGGCTGTCGGGGCCGCCTATCCGGTCCTCGTCAAGCTGAACTCGGAAGATTTCCTTGATGGGGGAATGACGGCGGACGAGGCACTCCGGGTCGCGGAAATGCTGGCCGAAGCGTCCGTCGACGCAATAGAGCTCTCCGGCGGAACGGTCGCCTCGCCGCAGCAACTACTTCCTCCGAGGCCCGGCCTCCTTGCGAGGCCGGAGAAAGAGGTCTTCTATCGCAACGCCGCCAGGGCCTTCAAGGAAGGGATCCGGATCCCGCTGATGCTGGTCGGCGGAATCCGGTCCTTCGAGGTTGCGGAGCGATTGGTTCGGGACGGTGTTGCCGACTACGTCTGCCTCAGCCGGCCGCTCGTCCGCGAACCGGGGCTTGTAAGAAGGTGGGCGGAGGGGGATCATCGCAAATCCTCCTGTATCTCCTGCAACGGATGTTTCGGGCCGGCGTCGGACGGGAGGGGTATTTTCTGCGTGGCTGAGAACCCGTAATGAATTTCGATCGTCCAAGTGGCCAAATTCCAATGGTGGGGGCAGGAGGGCGAAAGTTGAAAAAGAGATGGATGACCGCTGTCGCTGTGGTTGTGGTGGCACTCGTTGGGACGTGGGCCTACGCCCAGGAGACTCCTTCCAAGAAGCCAGAACACTGCGCCGCTCTGGAGCAGGACCTCTTCATCGACCTGAAAGTGGTGGTCAAGGCCGGATGCACTCCGAGTCCGGCGCAGATTTCGAAATTACTGGACAACCCGGTGGGAAACTTCGTGGCGATTCCGTTTCAGTACGACTACATCACGGTCAAGGGACCGCCTTTAAGCGATTCAAAGGCTGTGCACAGACTCCAGATCACCCCTACCTTCCCGATCAGCCTGGGCAGTGACTGGAACCTGATTAACCGCGTCGTCTTCCCGTTCCTCAGCGTGCCGTTCAACAAGGGCTTTGGCGACTGTATAGGGATGGCGGCGAGCGAGATCCTCTCCTGTCCAGGCCTTCCAGGCGCCCTGCAAGACCCCTACGACCCCACCCGTGGCTTCGGCGACATGGTTTATGTGGGCGTGGCCGCGCCAAAGGAAACCATCAAGATCAGATCGACGGGCGGGGTGTTCCTCTGGGGCGTTGGGGCCACCGCGATGTTCCCGACCGCCTCCGAGGATGTGCTGGGGACCGGCAAGTACAACCTCGGGCCCACCGGGGTGGTCGGTTACCTGGGGCGGGAATGGACGGGGGCTATCTTCCCGCAGCACTGGTGGTCCGTCGGCGGCGACAGCAACCGGGCCAATGTCAACTTGACCAATGTACAGTACTTCATCTTCTACGCCCCTCCCGGGTGGGATCCCGACGCGGCCTGGCGCATCGGCATGAGCCCCAACATCACCATCAACTGGGCGGCCAAGGGCGACAAGGTAACCCTTCCGATCGGATTGGGGGCCGGCAGGATGTTCGAAATAGGCAAGTTGCCGGTAAACGTACATGGCGAGGTCGAATATTCTGTCATTCATCCTGACGACAAGCCTGGGAGCCGCTGGGACGTCCGTCTCTATATCACTGCGGTGATCCCGACCTTCATTTTCTAGCGCGGCGAATCTGACGCGGGCTCGAAGAGTCGGGAAACAACACTGTTTGTTGCGCTCGGCAGCCTGTAGCAGCTTCCAGCACCCTATAACTGCACGACCGTCAAGAGCGCACCCCGAAGGTCCGTCATGGTGTACCGATCCGGAGAAATGGCCGACGGTCAGAAATTACATAGCATTCCTGGCGTGGTTCCGGACAGAGGTATCGGATATGGTGTTCGATCTGGCAGGCGATAAGATCGTCGAGGAGGAATATTAAGTTCAGGGGTGGGACCACGGTAAACAATGCCGTCAATTTCGTTAGTTTGGAACGTACCGATCAACATTCCAGTTCAAGGAATTGTCTTGGCGTGATGATTTTCAGGTTAGAGGGCAGTCCCTGGGTCACGGCGGGATCCACCGCGAGGAGATCCTTGTCGCCGGTGACCAGAAAGTCCGCCATGATCCCGGCGCACAGGGAGAGATAGGCATCGTCTTTCGGGTCCCGGCAGACCACCACCCTCTGTGAAGGCTCTTGAACCTCGCAGAGGGAATGAAATCTATTCCAGAGGGCCAACAGTACCTTCGCCTTTTCGTTCCCCAACTTCGTCGTCAAAAGGTGAACCGTTCCTTCGACCTCACGGACGACATCCGGCGACAAGGGACCTGGTACCGAACACCGGGGACCCGTTACCCTGACAATCTTACCTCTTGGTATCCTGCGAGGGAAATTCGGTGGAGGAGGGGTACCCACCGGCTTTTATAAGCCCGCTGGGCGTTTTATTTCGGGGAAAAATTGTGACCATTTTGTGTCCAAATTGTGACCACGAGAATTCACGTTCAATCAAATCTTTTCATAACCTAACCCGAAGGCAATCGCCCTGAAACACCATCGGTCAGCAATCCGTCTAAATCTGGTTAGATGGACTGTTAGCAGAGGGGGCCAGATGAGTGAAGCGAACGACAACTGGAAAGCGGGCGCCGCTTATGAGTCATACATGGGCCGTTGGAGCAGGCCGCTCGCACGCAGCTTCATCAGATGGATGACTCCAGCGGGCGGGGCTCACTGGCTCGACGTTGGGTGCGGCACAGGAGCGCTCACTTCCGCAATCTGCGACCTGGCCGCCCCGGCATCGGTGTTGGCCTGTGACCCATCGGAACCGTTCATCGATCACGCTCGGAAGGCGGTACTTGATGGCCGCGTTGCTTTCGTAGTGGCGGGTGTCGAGAACCTTCCGGACGGTAATGGCACTTTGGATTACATTGTGTCGGGATTGGTGCTCAATTTCGTTGCGAATCCCGGCCGTGCCATCGCTCGCATGAGCCGAGGACTGCGACGCGGGGGGATGATCGCTGCGTATGTGTGGGACTATGCGGATGGCATTGAGTTCCTCCGGCGCTTTTGGAACGAGGCGGTCGCCCTGGATTCAGCCGCGGCGGAGTTTGATGAGGGCCGTCGATTCCCGCTCTGCAAACCGGATGCTCTAAAGGCGCTTTTTCTTGGAGCAAGCCTTCGCGACGTTACGATCAGTAGCTTGGAGATCCCAACGCGTTTCCAGCATTTCCTGGACTTCTGGACGCCATTCCTGAGGGGGACTGGACCAGCTCCGGCGTATGTGGCCTCTCTCTCGCAGGAACAGCGCGATCTCGTCTGCAACCGGCTAGAGAAAAGTTTGACAGCTGAAGCCGATGGCGGCATATCCCTCAAAGCTAGGGCTTGGGCAGTGCGTGGAGTGTTGGAATGAACTACCCAAACAATGGATTGAAGGTGGCGAGGCTGGCGTGGTCGTTGATAGTAGGATCTCAGGCATGACCTTCGGGGTGCGCGCCCAGAAGGTCGAACCTTCCAGGTTGTCTGAGATGAAGGAATATCTGGATCCCATACCGCACTTGTGCCTGTCTAGTGACCGGATTACAGGCTTCCCGGTAGACGGGAATCCTCTATCTCGAGATGTCCACCAAAAGACCCGTTCGCTCCCGGCATGCTTTCCGCGTTTTTTCGAGATCGACCCGGTTTGACAGGTTTTTCGCTTCCAGCACCTTCAGCGCCTCGCTATACAGATCCCTTCCCTCCTCGTAGTTGTGGACCTGAAGGTAGACCCGATCTCCCATTGCTGCCGCCTTCACGGGATGGTCGACGATGGATACCCGCGTCCCACGCCGGATCATTCCGAACAGCAGGGCGATATCCTCCTGATACAATCGGATACATCCGTGACTGACGCGCGCCCCGATGCCCCAGGGACGATTCGTGCCATGAATCAGCACGGTTCGCTTCGAGAGGCGGAGCGCGTGACTCCCCATCGGATTGTCCGGTCCGGGTGGGACGACGGCCGGGAGATCGGGACGTTCCTTCCGGATCGACTCCGGGACATACCAAGCGGGGTCCCTTATTTTTTCGATGACGGTAAACGTCCCGACCGGGGTCTCCTTCCCCTCGTCGCCTATCCCGATCGGGAAGGTCGTTACGGTTTGCGGACGATCGTGCGAAAAGACGAAAAGACGCATTTCCGCAATGTTGACGACGATTCCTGTCCGGATCGGCGTGTCCGGAAGAATCCATTCGGTGGGGAGGAGGATCCAGCTCCCCGGATCGGGGATAAAAAGATCGACGCCGGGATTTGCAGCGGAAATCGCCTCGATGCCGATGTCGTATCGCCTGGCGATCTCCGGGAGCGATTCGTTGGGCTTGATCGGGTAGACCCTCAATCTGCCGATGACCGTTCCTTCCCGTCGAAGCTCGGCCGCGAGAGAAAAAGTCAGGATAGAACAGGAAATCAGGACCGCCGCCGATGCCAGGAACATTGCACGCCTCAGCATGGTCCGGTTGACTCCGGGCACGTACTTTCGTTACATTCCAACGTATGCAAACGAGCACGGTCGCCAGGAATCTGGTGCTCGGCGCCCTTTTGGGACTCTTCGTTGCCTCCGCGGCACATGCTTCCGGAACGACCCATGCGGACAAGGTGGTGGTGATAAAGGGTGAAAATCTCCTTCTCCTTTTGCACAACGGGAAGATCCTGAAAAGCTACAAGGTTGCTGTCGGCAGGAATCCGGGGCGAAGAGTCCGCCGGGGGGACAACAGGACACCCGAGGGAAACTATGTGATCGACCGACGCAATCCCAGGAGCGGTTTTTACAAAGCGCTCCATATCTCCTACCCCAATGCCTCCGATATCCGCATGGCGAAGAAGCTGGGCGTATCGCCCGGCGGAGAAGTACTGATTCATGGTTTGCCGGAGGGTTTCGAAGATCTCGGCGCCTCTCATGCCGATTTCAACTGGACGAGGGGATGCATCGCAGTTTCCAACGAGGAAATGGACGAGATCTGGGATCTTGTAGCCGATGGGACCCCTGTCAGAATCCTTCCTTGAGGCCCCATTCTGTCTCATGACATGAGGAAGGAGGGGCCGGGTTCGCTGGCCCCTCCTTCCTCATGGTTTGTGCCCCCTACTTCTTCTGTTGCAGGTGGAACATTTTCTCGGTTCTCGCGGCGGCTTTTTCGGCTTCTCTGGCCGCTTCTTCGGCTTTCTTTGCCGCAGCTTCGGCTTTGCTCACGTCCCCGCCGACGCGCACCGCATCCGCTTCCGCCTTGTTCGCCGTGTCCTGGGCCTTGTTCGCCATGGCCTTCGCTTCCGCGATCGCCGCCCGATCGGCTTGCGCCTGGGCTTTCGCCGCCTCGGCATCCTTCAAGGCCTGGTCAAGCTTTCCCTCGACGGCTTTCAATCTGTCCTCGGTACGGCCGATGCGATCGGAGACCGGGTCGACCTGCGTCTTGACATATCCCTTCGTTGCGCAACCTGCCGCGAACAGCAAGGCGATCGATGAGATGACAAGCACTAACTTTTTCATGAGATCACCTCCCGAAATGAAATGGGTTCATGCCCGGAAGAACTTTCGCGCCGGCCTTCCTGTTCCCACCACCTCCATCCACGTTCAGGGATTTGGAACACCCCTTCTTCCAGCGATAGTGAGTTGGACGTCTGCCGCGTCATGTTTGGCTTAATTGTAACATTCATGTGTATAGATATGAAGCAAGATTGCGTCGTGCCAATTGCGGGAATCATGCCCCAGATTGAAATCCGGCATGTAGGGTGTGACCTTCGGGGTTTATATTTAAAATAATAAAATAACACCCCAAAGACCGTTTTTAAAGATAGTTTCCATTCTCGCCTCTATGTGTGTTAGTTTGGTAAAGTCCCCAATCGCCCGCGGTCTAAAGAGATCCCGAGAAACGTGCTCATGACCTCTTTTGCGGCCCTGATGCCTAAAAGGAGGTCTTATGGGTAAGAGATTGTTCCTTGGAAATCTTCCGGTTTCCGCAACGGAGGATTCCCTGAAGGAAACGTTTTCGCAGTTCGGCACGGTGGAATCGGTAAAGATCATCACGGACAAGGTCACGTGTCAGAGCAAGGGGTTCGGTTTCCTCGAACTGGCGACCATCCAGGAGGCCGTCAGCGCCATCACAAAGATGAACGGTTCGGTGATGGATGGGCGCGAGCTGAAGGTGTCCGAAGCCAAGCCCCTGGTGCCTCGCGACGGCTCGGGTATGAAGAGTAGTCAAATCGGCAGCGGTTTCCGCGGATAATCGCCAGATACCGCTCCGGGATGTTTCCTCCGAGGGCCATGGGACAACCCATGGCCCTCTTCTCACGATATATGGCCCGGTCTTCCAGCCTATGCCGCCTTCGTTTTCCCGTACGCTTTTTCCAATTCCGCCAGGTCGAGCTTTTTCATCTTCACAAGCGCCTCCATGACCCTTTGGGATCTGGCGGGATCGGGATCGCTCATCATCTCGCCCAGGACGGCGGGTACGATCTGCCACGACAAGCCGTACATGCCCGGGACACTCACGATGCCTTCCTTTCCCCGGAACGCCGCCGCTCGCTTTCCGCCACCATTGCCGATAAATCCTCGGCCGGGCGAATCTCGAAGGGTCCTGCTTTCACGCCGGGGTGCTTCGACATCAATTCGATGGCGTGGTTCAGGTCACTGGCTTCCAGCACCAGGATTCCGCCCAACTGCTCCTTCGCCTCGGCGAACGGGCCGTCGGTGACGGAAACCTTGCCGTTCACCCACCGCAGGGTGGCTGCGGTACGGGCGCTTTGGAGCGCCTCCCCGCCGGCAAAGTTTCCGTTCTTCCGCAGAACGTCGTCGTAGGCGAAGCACTGGTCGATAAACGCATTCCGCTCGCCTTCGGACATCGTTTCCCACTTCTTTTCGTCATAGTACCCAAGGCATACGTATTTCATGATCCCGTCCTTTCCCGCTGCGTCACGAGGCTTTCCGCTTTTCGACGTGCGCGCGTACCGTCGGGTTGTCCGCTGCGTTCCGGACGTCTTGAGGGAAGTCCGATACCTCGAAAACCTGGCGAATCTCGATCACATCCCCATCCGCAGCGGGACAGCGCCTCGCCCATCCGACTGCCTCTTCCTTCGATTTTGCCTCGATCATCCAATAGCCGCCGATCACTTCCTTTGCCTCGATGTATGGCCCGTCGGTAACCTGGGGCTTCCCGCCGGCAAACGAAACGCGAGCACCCTTTGAACCCGGGTGAAGCCCGTCGAGTGCGATGAGGGCTCCGGCTTTTGCAAGTTCCTCGTTGAATTTCATCATTTTGGCGACGGCTTCGGCGGGAGGTGCGAATCCATCCCCCGCCTTCTCGCCTGGAGGGGTATCGGGTTGGTAAACCCGCGGAATCATCACCATCATGAATCGCATGGGTCATTCTCCTTTCCTTCGGATGGGTCCGGGATGGGTGGCTTCATTTCAGGCTCAGGAGAGTTCCAGCACTTGTCAATTTCATTCTGGAGAACACCAGGGCGGCCGAATTGATGCAGTACCGCAATCCGGTTGGCTTCGGGCCGTCCGGGAATACGTGGCCCAGGTGTGCATCGCATCGACGGCATAACACCTCCGGGCGGGACTTGGACGGGGCGCTGTCGGGTACGCGCCGGATGTTCTCCTCGGCGACGGGCGCGTAGAAACTGGGCCATCCGGTCCCCGAATCGTATTGCGTGTCGGAAAGGAAGAGGTCGTTCCCGCAACAGACGCACCTGTAGACCCCCTTTTCGCGGGAATCGACGTACTGCCCGGAATACGGCTCCTCTGTTCCTTTCTCCCGGGTCACAACGTACTGCTCGAACTCCAGCACTTTCTTCCACTCCGCATCCGTCTTCACCACTTTCCCGACTGTGACGTACTCCTTCTTCTCCACGGAATACACCTTGATGGTATCCTCCGTTCCCCCTCCGTGCGCGCCCGTACCCTCTGCGGCTTCCGCGAGCGGGGTCCCCTCCCGACGGAGGTGCGGACAAAGGAAAAACGATCCCGCGACGGCCAAACCGAGCTTAAGGAAGTCGGACCTTCTCATCGGTTGCTCCAGCAACGCTCTCATCTTCCTTCCTCCGTCTCCTCGCCAGGTGGAGTTCCTCTTTTTTTGATTCCGCTGCGATGTGCCGGGTTGCACGCGGCCGGTCGGACGGGTGCAACGGAAACGCGTTTTCCCTTCCCGCTCACGGGGAGCAGGTCACCGCGGTGCATGTTTTTGCCTTCCTATTCACGTTGACAAGGCGGGATGTTAGGAGAAAAATCAAGCAATAGACGATGCGTGCCGCTCTTCCTCCGCTCGACAACGGACGGGAAGGAGGTTGGTGACTGTGCGACGAGTTGTCTACGACTCCCTGAAGTGCACCGCCTGCAGGACCTGCGAAATACAGTGCTCTGTCAGCCACTCGCGATCCGGGGAACTCCTCGCCGCCCTGTTCGAGTCCCCCCCGCCACTCCCGCGCCTCGCCGTTGCCTGGACCCCGGGGGTGAACGTCCCCGTGAAGTGCGCCCACTGCGAAACCGCGCCGTGCCTGCTGGGGTGCCCGGTGGGGGCCATCCGGCGGGACCGGCCGACCGACGCCGTCCTGGTCGATGACACGCGGTGCATCGGCTGTTTCTCCTGCGTCCTGGTCTGCCCCTACGGTGCGATCCGCCTCAGCTTCGACCGCAAGCGCGTCCACAAGTGCGATGGGTGCGTGGATCGGCTTGCGGAGGGGCGGGAACCGGCCTGTTCCGCCTCCTGCCCGACAGGGGCCCTGGCCTTCCGGGAGGTCGAGGACGTGGCGCGGGAGAAGACCGCGGCAACCGCAGCGCGGGAAGCCGCGGCGCTCCGGCGGGGGAGCGAGCTCGAAGGAGGGGTTCCGTCCCCCATGGAAACGATCCTGAGGATGAGAGAGGAGATGACCCGTGGGTAACTCGGTGGAGGGACTCCCCTATAAGAATCCCGGCGACGCGGATCTCGCCCGCAAGGCGGAGCGAGACGGCGTGGAGCTCGTCTCGGACCGACTGCGGAAGATGATGCCCGAGTGCGCGTTCGGCGAGCTCGGCACATGTTGCGTGATGTGTTACATGGGGCCCTGCCGGATCGACCCGTTCGGCCAGGGGCCGCGGTTGGGCGTCTGCGGGGCGACTCCCGACGTCATCGTGGCGCGGAATTTCCTCCGGGCGGCGACGGGCGGCGCCTCCTCCCACGCCGGCCACGCGAGGGAGCTCGCCATCCTCCTGCTCGAGATCGCGGAGGGGAGGGCGCCGGGGTACCGGATCCGGGAGGAGGGGAAGCTCCTGGCCCTGGCGGGGAAGCTGGGCGTGCCGGTCGACGGACGCCCCGTCAATGCGGTGGCCGCCGACGTGGCGAGGAAGGCGCTCGAGGACTTCGGGCGGCAGGACGGCCAGCCGATGAACTGGATCCGCGCGCGGGCCTCGAAGACGGAGTACGAGAAGTGGGAGAGGCTGGGGCTGATCGTCTCCAACCCCCACAACGAGATCGAGACGGCGATGCACCGGACGTCGATGGGGAACGACGCGGACCCGCTCAACCTGTGGGTCGCCACCCTCCGCATGGGGATGGTGGACAACTTCGCGGGCCTCATGCTGGCCACCGACCTGTCCGACGTCATCTTCGGGATCCCCGCGCCCAAGGTCGTCTCCGCGAACTATTCCGTCCTCAAGGAGGGGCAGGTCAACATCGCCTGCCACGGCCACAACCCGATCCTGGCCTCCAAAGTGGCGGAGTGGGCCGATCGGCTCGAGAAGGAGGCGAAGGAGGCCGGCGCCGAGCGGATCAACGTGGTGGGGATCTGCTGCATCGGGAACGAGCTGGTGATGCGGTACGGCGTTCCGTACGCCGGGCACGAGGCGCAGACGGAGCTGTTCCTGGCCACCGGCGCCATCGACGCGATGGTGGTCGACATGCAGTGCATCTGGCCTTCCCTCCCCGCGATCGCGAAGTGCTACAAGACCCGGTTCATCACCACCGTCCCGTTCGTGAAGCACCCGGAGGCGATCCACGTGGATTTCCGCGCGGACCGGGCGGA
This sequence comes from Deltaproteobacteria bacterium, assembly GCA_017889845.1. Lineage (GTDB taxonomy): Bacteria > Desulfobacterota > Deferrimicrobia > Deferrimicrobiales > Deferrimicrobiaceae > JAGGAJ01. The sequence goes on along the minus strand of JAGGAJ010000007.1, from coordinate 11,453 downwards.
CGAAAAGGCGCAGGAGATCGTGCGGCACGCGATCGCAGCGTACAGGGACCGCAAGTCCTCCGGCATCCGGGTGCAGATCCCGGAGGCGTCCGCCAGCCTCCTGACCGGGATCTCGGTCGAGTCGCTGGTCGCCGTTTTGTCCGCCGTGAACCGGGAAGATCCCCTGAAGCCGGTCATCGACGCGGTGGCTTCCGGGGATATCGCGGGGGCGGTGGGCGTCGTCGGCTGTCCGAACCCGAAGCTGCGGGACAGTGCGATGACGGAAAAGATGGTCGCCTTGCTGCTCCGGAACAACGTGCTCGTCGTGACCACGGGGTGCGTGAATCACATCCTCGCCCAGGCGGGGTTCCTGACCGGAGAGGCCACGGAAAAATACGCCGGCCCGCGGCTCAAAAAAGTCCTCACCGCCATCGGGCATGCGGCGGGGCTGGGCGGCCCCCTGCCCCCTGTTCTCCACATGGGGTCTTGCGTGGACAACTCCCGGATCTACGATCTGCTGGCCGCCCTGGCGGGGAAACTGGGCGTGGAGATCAGCCAGCTCCCCGTGGCCGGATCGGCGCCGGAGTTCATCACCGAGAAGGCGATCTCCATCGGGAGCTTCTTCCTGTCGGCGGGCATTCTCGTCCACGTGGCGCCGGCGCCAAGGATATTCGGGAGCCCGTTCGCCGTCTCGGTTCTGACGGAGAAGCTTCCCGGGATCAACGGCGGGAAGGCCCTGGTGGCCGCCACGCCGGACGGCGCCGCGGCCGGCATCATGGCCCACATCCGCGAGAAGCGCCAGGCCCTGGGTCTCCCGCAGGCCTGACCGGGACCAGGGGGGAGGGACCGGATGGAGCGCGTGCTGATCGTCGGGAACGGGTACGCCGGCTCCCGCGCGGCGGAAGCGCTTGCCGGGCTCGGGCGTTTCGAGGTGGTCCGCGTCTCCGACGAGGAGCATCCCGCCTACTGCCGCCACCTTCTACCGGAACTGGCGGCGGGCGAGAGGAACCCGGAGGACCTCTACCTCCCCGAAGGAGAGAGCGGCGGGCCGGCCGGCAAGGTCCGTTCCGCCGACGCAGTCGTACGGTTCCTCCCGGATGCGAGAACGGCGGTCCTTGCGAGCGGGGAGGAGATCCGTTACGACAAAGCGCTGATCGCCACGGGAGCGCGCGTGTTCGTCCCCGGGAAACTCCGCGACCTGTTCGGGCAACTCGGGAATGTGCGTTCCATGCGGAGGATTGGGGATGCCGTATCGCTCCGCCGCGCGTTGGGGAAAAAAGGCGCCCGGATCGTGATCGTCGGCGCGGGCCGGATCGGCGTGCTCCTCTCGGAGGCGTTGAAGCGCGCGGGCGCCCGGATCACGGTGGTCGATATCGCCCCGGAGATCCTGCCCACGATGCTCCAGAACGAAGTGGCTGCGAAACTTCGCCCGCATCTCGAAGCCGAAGGTGACCTCTCCGTCCTCGCCGGCCGGACCGTCGCCCGGGTGGCGACGGACAGGGAAAATGCCGAGGCCCTCCACCTTTCCGACGGAACCGTCCTGCCCTGCGATTTCGTGGTGCTCGCCACCGGCGTCGTCCCCAACACGGAATTCCTCGAAGGGGAGTGGGGCGACCGTGCGGACGGGATTCCCGTGGACGCCCGTCTGGAAACCCGGCACCCCGGCGTCTACGCCGCAGGGGACGTGATCCGGTTCGGGACGTTGACCGGAAGGACGGAACCGGGCCAGTTGATCGTGAACGCCAGGCAGCAGGCGGAGGTCGCGGCGAGGAACATCGCGGGGGAGAGCGTTTCGTGTCCCCCGCTTTTTGTGGGGAACGTGGCGAAAATCGGGTCGGTCCTCGGGGCGGTCGCCGGCGACGTCGAAGGGTCGGGGCACGAGGATTTCCGGGTAGGGGAAAGCTTCCTTCGGGTGACGATGGACGGGCCCGGCATCACGGGGTTCCAGTTCGTCGGCAGGCCCGAAGATCTTCGCGGCCTGGTCCCGGTTGTTCTCAAGCGGGTGGATGCAGCGTGGCTTCGCCAGGGCCTCCGGGTTTCCACCGGCCTCGGCCTGGTTCCCCCGTTCCTCGCCGAGGCACGCGGGTGGGTCTGAAGGTCGCCGTCGCCGGGAAGGGTGGCGCCGGGAAAACCACCCTTTGCGCCCTTCTGGCCGGGATCCTCTCCCGCGCCGGACAAAAGGTCCTCCTGGTGGACCTCGACTCCGACCCGAACCTTGCGACCGCTCTCGGGTTCCCGCCCGGAGCGGCTCCCCCGATCGTCCACCGGAAGGAGTTGATTGCCGAGCGGACCGGGTCCACGGGAGAGCCGGGGGGGATGTTTCTCCTCAACCCCAACGTGTCGGACATCGCGGAGAAGTTCGCCCTCGAGCGGACGGAACGCGTGTTTCTCCTCCCCGTCGGTACGATCGAGGCGGCGGGGGAGGGGTGTTTCTGTCCCCAGTCGGCGTTCGTCAAGGCGCTCATTCGCCGGTTGATCCTCGGCGAGAACGAGTCACTCGTCCTCGACCTCGAGGCGGGGCTCGAGTCGTTCGGGCGCGCGATGGTCGAAGGACTGGATGTATTGTGGATCGTGGTGGAACCGGGGATGCGTTCGCTGGACACGGCGCGGCGGATCCTTGCCATGGCGGCTTCGCTCGGGGTGCGGAGTATCCAGGTCGTCGCCAACAAGGTCCGGCCGGAAAACCGCCAAGCGCTCGAACGCGCATTGCGCGATGCCTGCATTCCCCTGGCCCTCGTTTTCCCCCACCATGAAGAATTGGCGCAAAGGGATCTGGAGGGGACCGGAGTGTTCGACTTCACGGATCCAACGTTTGAAGAAGAGGCGCTTCGGTCGTTCCGATCCCTGCCGTGCTCTACCAGGCGGGAATATCGGACCGAACCCGGGTCTCCGAGGCGCAGATCCAGCAGTTGATGGAGTACCACGGCACCGGCGTCCTGAAGATCTCGCAGGACGAGGTTCGCGTCTTCCGCGGCAGCAAGTGGATCCCGGTGCTCGAGCGCGATCAGGGCTGACCCGGCACTTTCCCGTTCCCGCGGTCCGGTGGCCCGCAGGTCCGCTACGGTAGCGGGCTTGCGGGCTTTTCGTTTGTTATGTTCGGGCTAAGCCTGGAGCAGGTGAACGTTCCGGCGAGGCACCGGGATCTGGATCCCCTCCGCGTCGAACCGATTCTTCATGTTCTCGTTCGTGGTGAAATAGACATCCCAATAGTCCTCCGTCCGGACCCACGGGCGGACGGCGAAGGTGACACTACCGCTTTCGACCCCCAGGACGGCGACGGTCGGCGAGGGATCTTTGAGGATGCGGGCGTCGCTCTCCAGCACCCCGACGATCACACGCTTCACCTTCTCGATTTCCTCCCCGTAGCTGACGGCGAACACCAGGTCAACGCGCCGATTCTCCTTCATCGTGTAGTTCGTGATGTTGTCGCCGGTCAGTTTCGCGTTCGGGACGATGATCGCCTTGTTGTCCAGGGTGACGAGCAGGGTGTTGAAGATGCGGATCTCCTCGACGATGCCCCCGACACCGGCCCCCTCGATGTAATCTCCGACCTTGAAGGGTCGGAAGACGAGCATCAGCACGCCCGCGGCGAAGTTCGCGAGAGAGCCCTGCAGCGCAAGCCCCACGGCGAGGCCTGCGGCCCCGATAATGGCGATGAACGAGGTGGTCTGGATCCCCACCTGGGCCAGCGCTGCCAGGACGACGAACGCCAGGAGCGCGAAATACACCAGGCTCCCGACGAACTTGATCAGCGTGGCGTCCACGTTGCTTTTCCCCATCATTTTTCCGGTGAGATCCCGCAGGGACTTCGCCACCCAATGACCGATGACAAGGATCAGGAGCGCTGTGGCAACCCTGATTCCGAACTCCGCGAACAGGTCCTGCGCTTTCAGGATGATGTCTTCCATATCCCTGTCTCCTTTCTGTACCGTGGGGTTCTTGCGGGCGGGATTGCAAGATGAAAGCAGGCCTCCGCATAGCTGAGTCTAGCAGGTTGTCGAGCAGGCAGTAACGAATTCACCCGGACAGGACAGGCCGCCGTAGCCTGTACGGGGCTTTTATCGCAACCACGAGGGACGGGGCGCTGGCATGGTGGACGGGATCGAGCTGCGCATGCCGTACAACTCCGATGTTGCACGGCGTGTAGGAATGACCGCCGAAAGCGGGACCGGATTTTCTGCCTGTCCCCACGGCGGGGGAGGACCTTCGGGTTACCGGGCCTTCGGGTTGGCAACTTTAACCGGTTTGGGTAGATCGCTTTCGGATACGTCAGCTGGTGAGTTTGCCGATCAGCAGATCCTTGATCTGCGAGGAAGGAATTCTGACATATTCGTTGTACAGATTCGCCTTTTTCGTGAGGTACTCCCCGGCGGAGAGCAGTCCGGCCTCCTTCGCTTTTTCCAGGATGGCGAGCCTGTCGTTGACGAGGGCCTGAATCTCTTCTCCAAGCTCCGAGACCCTGATCATGTTCTTCTGCATTTGTTGTTCACGAACGATTTTCAGAATCTTGCTGACCGCGTATGCAGTGACCGCCGCCACGAGGATCGGCAGGACAATGGAGAGGAACCGGTAGGTGCTGCCGCTGACGACGTGCCTGCCCCCCTTCATGAGACCCCATCTGGCCATGAACGCCTTGACGGGAGAGGTGGTGAATGTCGAAGCGACCCACCAGCCGACGATCAGCGCCGCAACAGCGCTCATGCCCGGAATCTGATTGAAAGCCTGTCGTGCCAGGAAGGCGGACAATTCCTTCCCTTCCTTGAGCAGGCTGGTCCTGTCCCAGAGCTTGTCCACACATATTGAATCGGTCAATCCTGTCGAAAGATTCAGCACGGCGTATCTCCGGGTTTTTCCCCTCGGGGCTGCACCTCCTTCCGATATACCGAAATACGAATATGTCGTCCGGAAAGGTTTGCCATGGTTGCGTGATTCGCGACGTACAGGATCACATCCCTTTACTGCCTCCAGGAAAGATATATCCCGCAATATATCAATTAGTTAATGAATGTTTTCCGCACGAGGTATCCAGGGGCTACAAGCTCGATCCGGTCACGCTGTGGGTACGGGGATTGCAACATCCGATGGGGATTAGATAGACCTGCCGAGGGAACGATCATGTCTTTTCGGTCCCGTAAGATACCTTTCATTGACGTGCCCTGGAAGCTCTACGAACTATTCGCCGCCTATCCGTCCGGAGCCGGTTATTCCGCCGGCTCGGGGGCGATCTTCGACCTCTCTTCGAACGCTCTTCGCCCGGCAGGGTGGACTTCCGCCGACGCCGCCGGATTGCCGATCTTCCCGGGGCTTGTCCGATACGACGAGGTGGTGGTGGGGAAAGTCATTCGCCATGCGCAGCGCTTTACGGTCCGGGAACGATTTCGAAGTCGTCCGGATGGGCCCGCTGACCACGCAGTAGGTGACGCAGCTCCGGGACAAAGCCGGGCGGGTTTTTCCGGTATCAAACCGTTGCGTAAATCTTCCCGAAGGCCTAATTACCCGTTAAAGTTTCCAGCCGATGAATCCGAAAAGGCGTTAAGAGGATATTTTATTTGCGTAGCCATGGGATGTGCCCGATTTGTGTCGAACAGTTTTACCCAGGCAAGCGGCAGTGCGGAGCGGTTAACTTCGGATGAATCAATGAAGGGGAAAACGCATGTCTGATTTTCCAGACGCGAAGGGAGCTGTGACGTATCGGAAGGCCGGATTTGGCGCCTGGAAGATGGCGCATTCCCATTTAGCGATCGGGTTATTCCTCCTGTTCCTCTTCATCGGGGGGATCTACCAGTACATGGGGAGAAACCAGGCAATCGCAACGCTTGGTCTTATCGTTATGGTGATCGTTGGTGCGAATATTTACCATTGGGCAGAAGCGATGGGTGATAAGGCTGAAAAGTTTACCGATCGTGCGATCGTTTGGAAACAAGAGGCGGTAGCGGAAGAAAGTGTCGGTGGTTTGTTGGAAACGCTGCCGGATGATTATTCTGTGATTAGCGATTTCGTGACGAAAAAAGGGACCAGCGATTACCTCGTGGTCGGTCCAAAGGGGATTCTGACGATCGAGACGAAAAGCCATCAAGGTGTCGTGACGAATAATGGCGAGAAGTTATTGCGGGATGGGCATCCCTTTGAGGAAGATTTCATAAAGCAAGCCTGGGCACAGAGCTACGCTGTTCGGGATCTGCTCGCGGAAAAAGGGGTTTGTACTCTGAGAACTCAACCGGTGATCGTGTTTACGGTCGCTGATGTGCAGGTTAAAGGAAAGGTTCGGGGAGTACATATTGTCGGCATGAAGAATCTTCATGCCTTTCTGGAAGGATTGCCCGTCTGGATGAGTGAAAGACTTTCGCAGGCCATAAGCGATTGCCTATGGTCGACACATAATAGCTGAGGTATCAGGATCCCAGGCTAAAGGCCGTATCCGCGCGCCATCGCCAGCTGCGCACCCCATCCCGATACGTAAATATGCCCCATCTGGCAAAGCAAGCATGAATGATATTTGACTTTTGGGCATGCAAGGATTATATATAAAAGATATTTCCATACATGGCTTGCGGGGTGGATTGATTATGTCGTAAGGAACTGTAAGCAATCTGTTTTTATAACGATATTGTGGGTTCGCAAAATCAAAATCATGAGGAGTCAGGTGATATGGTGACAAGAAAAAAGACAGAAAGCAAGGTGGCAAGCGCAAAGTCCCGCCCAAGAAAAATACAATTCGAATTTTCCGCCCCGGGAGCAATAGAGGTTTCCGTTGCAGGGAATTTCAATCAATGGAATATCCAGGCGAATCCGATGAAAAAGGATAATAAGGGAATATGGAAGGCAACCCTGTCCCTAGAACCTGGAAGATACGAGTACCGTTTTTTTGTGGATGGCCTCTGGGAGAACGACCCTTCTTGTTCCGCACGCGTCGCGAATGAATTCGGAGGCCAAAACTGCGTCAGGACGGTCGCTTGATGGATGCATGATCTTGAGGAAAAGCCGGCTTCAAAGATAAGAATATATTGTCACGAATGAAGAGGGATTGCGGCCCGGGTCGCTGACCCTCGCCCCGATTGCCTGTCAGTCACCCACCCTCGGAGAAAAACCGGTAATACACAGATAGATCCCCAGGGTGATTCCCTGTCAGGTTTTCCCGGCCTTGAACTCTTCGTAGAACTTTGCGATCGCAGGCCCGATGCAGAAGGACCAGGCGATGATGGGGAAATCCTTGAACCGCTCCGGAATGTCGTACCGTTGCTGTGCCTCTTCCAACGGGATCCCGGCCTTGTACATTTTCGAGGCCTGATCCGCCAGGTCGTCGAACACGGAGCGGAGGGTAGCGATCCCTTCCGGACCGCAAAGCGGCCCGTGGCCGGGGATGAAAAGCGTCTCTTTGTCGTAGCCCGAAAACATTTCGAGCGTCTTCCTCCAGTTGCTCAAGTTCGCATCCGAGGTGGCCGGGTACATGCCGTTGAACAGGAGATCCCCGGTGTAGATGACGTTCTGCTGCGGTACCCGGATGATCAGGTCGCTTGGCGTGTGCCCCGGGTACGATTCGATCACTGCCTGGGTGCCCCCCAGGTCGACGGTCAACGGGAGGCTCGACGGTTCCAGCGACCGGTTGGGGAGGGACACCGCGGACGAATCGACGCTTGCGAAGGCCAATTTCAACATGTTCAAGTCCCCCTTCGCGCGCTCCCGCGCCGCATCACTCGTCGCGTCCGTGATCCGTTTCTCTATGGCCGCGATCCTCTCGGGTCTGGCGGGTCCGCTCCCGGGCCCGTACACATTGACCATGAGGGGCGCCGTTTTCTCGTGCGCCCAGATGGGGATCCCCTGTGCGCCGTAGAATGCGTTCCCCAGGGTGTGGTCGAAGTGGTAGTGCGTATCCAGCGCCGCCCGGACTGGGACCGAACTGACCTGCCGCAGCGCGGCGTGCTGGAACGAGGCGCCGGCAGGGGTTCGGAAGCCTTCGATGAGGAGGGCGCCGTCGGTCCCGACGATGAACCCTCCGTTGGACACCGTCTCGAGTCCCTTCGATGGATCGGAAACCGTGGCGTATACGCCGTTCCCGATTTTCCGGACGGATGCGAAGCCCTTGTCTGCCAAGGGTTGTGAACTTACCCGCCCGCCCCCGGCGAATCCTGCGCCCATCGCGGGCAAGGGGAAAGCGCGGGCCGCCCACAGCGCCGCACCGAGGCATGAGGTCGTCGCAAGAAAACTCCGCCGTGTCATCGGTATTGGATTGTCCATTCGCCCCTCCTTCAGGACCGGCAGTCCGGCAGCAACCGGTCGGATCGGTTGCGCCCCTCGAATCGATGCGGCAAAATCCTTAAATTTGGATGGCGGCCGAACAGAGGCGGGTTTCGTGGAGGACGAAGAAACTGCCGGCCGTCCGGGCATACGACCGCTGTTCCCGTTGACGCGGGTCTGGCCCGCCCCATGTGCGCCGTCTGCCCATCCGGAATATCATCCGCATGGGCATCCGCTCCGTTCTCCCCGGAATCTTACGTGAAAGCGTAAGTTGCACCTCAACGCCTGACCATGGAGGATGTATGCGCTACGTTGACGGCTACGTATTGCCCGTACCGAGGAAAAACCTGCAGGCCTACGGCCGCATCGCCCGGAAGGCGGGGAAAATCTGGCGGGAGCACGGCGCCCTCGAGGTCCGGGAGTGCGCTGGCGACGACCTCGATGTGAAGGGGTTGGTCCCGTTCCCGCGAACGATCAAGCTCAAGCGTGGCGAGACGGTGGTGTTCTCGTGGATCGTGTTCAAGTCGCGAGCGCATCGCGATCGCGTCAACGCGAAGGTGATGAAAGACCCGCGCCTGTCCGGGATGGACCCGAAGTCGATGCCGTTCGACTGCAAGCGCATCGTCTACGGAGGGTTCAAGGTCCTGGTCGACGTCTGAGCAACACCCCCAATGCAGGGCACCGATACTGCGATGACGATGCCACGTGCGGGAAGACGTGGAGACGGGGGGCGGAGACGACGGTGTTCCGGGGGGCTCGCAGCCGCCGTGTGCCTGTCCGTCCTGATGATGGTCGGACTGCCCGGTACGGTCCGCGGCGGAGCGGGGAAGTGCGTCCCGACAGCGGGAGACGCGGAGGGGCCCTTTTACAAGCCGGGGGCTCCGGAGCGACCTTCCACCGGTTCCGGGCTCGCCGTCTCGGGGGACGTGATTTCGTATCCCGATTGCCGTCCCGTTCCCGGAGCGCGAGTCGAATGGTGGCACGCGGATCGATCGGGGCGGTATGTCGACTCCCTGCGCGGAGCGCAGAAGACCGGGGCGACGGGCGGCTACGCGTTCACGACCTCTCCGCCCGGCGTCTATCCGGGTCGCCCCCCCCACATCCACTTCAAGGTCTCCGTGCCGGGGCACAGGCCGCTGACGACACAGCTGTACCTGCGCGGCGGGGAGAATGCGGTCCGGTTCGACCTGGTGGTTGAATCCGTGCAAGGAAACCGGTAGACCGATCCGCAAGGGGACAGGACATGACCGAGAACAAAAAAACCGTCGAAAGATACATGGACGGTTTTATGAAATCCGACCATGCGCAAATCTTGTCCTGCCTGACCGAAGATGTCGAGTGGGAAATGCCAGGAACATTCCGGCTTGCCGGGAAGGAAGCGTTCGACAAGGAAATTGAAAACGATGCATTCGTAGGGAGTCCAACGATTACCATTACCCGCATGGTCGAAGAGAACGATGTCGTCGTCGCGGAAGGGACGGTGCGTGTCAAAAAAAAGGATGGCGGTATTCTCTACGCCGTATTCTGCGATGTCTTTACCATGGAAAACGCAGCAATCCGGCGGCTTACTTCTTACCTGGTCGAAGTGAAATAGCGCTCGATTCAAACCTTGGGCCCTTTACTGCCGCAGCCTGGCTGGAGCGGTGGACCGTATGGGACGATACGTCATGATCAAAGCAGAAGCATCGCATGAACGTACGCAGTCCCGCGGGGAGGAAATCGCCAACAGCGTCAGCCACGGTGTGGGCTTGGTGGCGGCGATAGGCGCCGCGGTTGTTCTTGTGCTTTCTGCAGCCGAGCAAGGAGGCACGGCGCGAATGGTCGGCGCGAGCGTCTTCGCGGCGGCAATGGTTCTGCTGTACCTCACATCCACGCTCTACCACGCGTTGCCGGGGAATCGCGCCAAGCGGGTATTTCAAGTTCTCGATCACACAGCGATCTTCCTGATGATCGCCGGCACGTATACGCCGTTTACACTCGGTGTGCTCCGCGGTGCGTGGGGGTGGACGCTGTTCGGGCTCGTGTGGGGGTTGGCCCTTGCCGGCGTCGCACTTGCGGTGGCAGGTGGGGGTCGGTGTCCGAAACTCAGGGTGGGACTGTATCTCGCCATGGGCTGGCTCGTTCTCATCGCAATAAAGCCGTTGTGGCTCCGTGTGCCATCGTCAGGTCTGTTCTGGCTATTTGCCGGCGGTGTCGCCTATACGGTGGGCGTGGTGTTCTATACGGCCAAGCGGGTCCGGTACAGCCACTTCGTCTGGCACCTGTTCGTTATTGCGGGCACCGCGTGTCATTTCGTCGCAGTGCTGCGGTTCGCGGCCTGACTGCAGGCTGCTGCCGACGTTCACCCCGGATCCCGTATCCCCCGCGATACGGGATCCGGGTGATCCGTTACTTGCGCCCCCACTGGCCATTGTCGGCCTGGACAGCCCAGCCGGCCTCAGCCTTGTCCCGCCACTGCTTCGAAAAGATCTGGCGGATCTGAGGGACCTGATCCGGTTTCAGGGTGAGGGCTTTCGCAACCTCCTCGTATAGTTGGCGGCGCGCGGCGTTGTCGGCGTCGACGAGTCTCTTTAGGGACGCTACCTGCTGCAAACCCAGGCCGCTGGTCCCCCGGACTTCCAGGAACCCGTCCTTGTTGATCCCCACCTGGCCTTGCTGATAGTAGGGGAGCAACTCCCGGTGCCGCTGGCCGATCTGGTCCTTCAACCCACGGATGGCCGCGTTGCTCACGGTCGTTGCTTCCTCGGCGTAGGCCGGGGCGGGCCCGAAGCGGGCAAGCCGGGCGATGTCGCCGATCAGGCCGCGCTCGTTCAATGACTGCGGCATTTCCGTCGGCCCCGGCATGGTGGGTTCCTTCTTTTCCTGGTAGACCTCGTCCACGATCTTCTCGGCCGTCTTCTCCACCTGGGCGGCAGGAAAGTAGACGTTTACCGTGACGCACCCTGCGATGAGCGCGGGAACCGCCAGGAGACAAAGAAAAAAGCGATGCGCGGGTCGTTCCATGCCATCCCCCTTTTCGTGGTCGAACAGAAGGTTCCGTCTCAATCGGAGCGTTCGCTGGTCACGCGCTTCGCACGCTCCACCATGTCCGAAAAGCCGATGCGGTTATCCGGGTTGCGATTGATCACGTCGATCCCGGTAAAAAATCGCCTCTTCACCAGATACTCTACACCATCTTCATGGATGAGCCCCCGAACGGTGAAGACGTCGTTTCTCAGGCCGCATTCGAAACCGATCTT
>JAGGAJ010000163.1 GCA_017889845.1 Deltaproteobacteria bacterium | reverse complement strand
GCGGCAGGCGGAACCCGCCAGGAATCCGGCCCTCCGCCCATCCGGCCCCCAGCCGCACCGCCTTCCGGTTCTTCTCGAGGAAGTCGCCACGGAACTCGAGGGCGAGCAGCCGGTCCACCGTGTCGAGGGGAACCCCGAGGGCGTGCGCGACGATCCCGGTCCCGACCATGTTCCCGAGAATCGGACTCCCTGCGGAGACGGCCAGCTCCTTCAACGGGGCGGTCGTCGCGCCGGCCGAAGATCCGCCCTGGACGGGATCGGCCAGGACAAGGCCCGAGAGCTCAACGTCCGGAAGGAAATGGGGAAGGTGATCCGGGTCGAGCGCGAGGAGGATGTCGGCCGCGGCTCGGCCCGCACGCACGGGCACGTCCATCACCCGGATGGAGTAGGAGTTGCGCCCGCCCCGGATGCGGCTCATATAATCCTGGGTCGCGTGGAAATGGTGCCCCGCCGCGACGGCCATCCGGGAGATCAGCCCGCCGACGGTGTGCACCCCTTGCCCGGCCCCGCCTGTGATGCGGATGTTGATGTCGACTTCCATGGTGTCGCCTCTGGTTATGGGATGATCGTCCGTGGCGTGCGGTTCCGGCAGCCGGCCGCCGATCCGGAATTCCGGGGTCAGGCCGGGACGGGAAGGCCCGCGTCGGCGCGCTCTTTCAGGTAGCCGATGAAGGTGTCCACGCAGGACGGATCGAATTGAATCCCCCGGCAGCGGACCAGCTCTCCGATGGCGTCCTCCCGGCTCCGCGGAGCCCTGTAAGGGCGCGCCGAGATCATCGCATCGAAACTGTCGGCGACCGAAATGATGCGGGCGGCGATCGGGATCTCTTCGCCCTTCAACCCGTCGGGATACCCTGTTCCGTTGAACCGCTCGTGGTGGTGCCGGACGATGGGGCAGAGGCGCGCCAGGGACCCGACCGGCTTCAGGATGTTCTCCCCTCCGAGGGGGTGTTCCTGGATGACACGGACGCCGTCCGGCGGAAGCGGCCCCGCGCTGCAGAGGATCTGGTCGGGAAACCCGATCTTCCCGATGTCGTGCAGGAGCGCCGCCGATTCCAGATCCTTCACGAACCAGTCGGGCTTTTCCATCCTCCGCGCGATTTCCACGGACAGCTCCGTCACCCTCCTGGAGTGGCCCCGCGTGTACCTGTCGCGCGCCTCCACCGCCGCCGCCAGGGCGGCCACCGTCTCGACGTAGGTCTTCTCGTCCCGGCGCTTCAGCTCCGCGTTCTCCAGCGTGACCGCCACCTGGTTGGCCAGGCTCTGGATCATCAGCATGTCGTCGCCCGTGAGGTCCCTCTGCCCATCCCGGAGGCTGATGCTGATGACGCCCCGGACCCTGCCCGAGGAGGTCATGGGGATGTGGAGCGCCCAGGGCATGCTCTTCTCGAGCTCCGTGAGTTCCCCCTCCTCCCACGGCATCGAGTGCGACGTGGTCACCATCCTGCCGTGGGAAGCGGCCCACCCCACGATCCCGTCGCCGAAAGGGATCACGGTGGTATTCAACGCCTCGCTCAGCCCGATCGAAACGCGTACCCTGAGGATCTTTCCGTCGGGGGAAACCAGGAAAATGGCGCCGGCCTGGAGACCCGTCAGGGAGAGGAGGGTTTTCAGGAAAACGTCGAACATTCCCGTCATGTCGCCCGGCCGGCTGCCGGTGGCGCACACGTGCGCCAGAAGCGCCTGCATCTGGCTCTTGGAGGTCTGCAGGGTTTCGACCGTCTGCTGGAGGCGGCTGGTGACCCGGTTGAAATTTTTCGCGAGTTCGCTGATTTCCGGTGCCGCGTCGGTGCTCAGCCTGCGGGATATGTTGCCCGCGGCGATCGCCTCGGAATCCCGGGTGGCGCGCAGGAGGGTCCTGACCACGGACAGCGTGACCAGGAACCCCGCCGTACCGAGGAGGACCACGGAGAGGCCGAGGATGGCGAACTGCGCAGCGTTCGGCGTGCCGCCGCCGGCCGTTCCGGTGAAGAGATAGACCGCGATGAGGAGGGGAACGACGAACATCGCCGAGAACGCGACGATGAACTTCCTCGCCAGCGTTTCGGTCCGCGAGCCGGGATCCGCCGGCCGGGGATCTTTCGTGTCGGTTCCGGACACCGCCGCATGTTCCTTTCGTTTCGTGCGAAACGCGCCGCCGAAGCGTTTCCGTTCCGATCGTTCCGTCCTATCCGGATCGGAAATTCCGGGGAAAAACTTCATTGTTTCCTGGAGGTCGTCGTCCGCCCCGGGCTGAACCGGTTGTGCATTATCCCCGCCGCGAAATCTTTTCCCCGGAGGGACATCCAATCGGGTGAGGCGGCTATCCGGGACGAGGCAACCAACTGTGGATATCGGGGAGGGATCCCCGGCAGGGAGGATCCGAGATGCGACTTGGGAGGATGGTACCGGTCGGGATGATCGCGGTTTTCGTTTTCCTGGCGATGGGCGGAAGCGCGCTCGCCATGGACCACGCAGTGAAGAAGATGACGAAGGACGGGGTCGGGAGCTATCTGACCGACGCCAAGGGGAGGACCCTGTACTGGTTCAAGAAGGACTCGCCCGGCAAGAGCGCCTGCGCGGGACCGTGCGTCGAGAAGTGGCCGCTCTACTACCGGGAGAAGGTCGAAGCCGGGGATGGGACGAAAGAGGGGGACTTCGGAACGATCACGCGCGAGGACGGGAAGAAGCAGACCACGTTCCGCGGATACCCGCTCTACTACTGGGCGGGCGACAAAGCCCCGGGAGACACCACCGGACAGGGTGTGAACAACGTCTGGTACGTGGTCGATCCGGCCAGTTTCCCGCCGAAGATGTAGCGGGGGAGACCACTCCCCTTTCCTGGCGGAGTCCGGGGCCGACCGGAATTCATTCCGGAAGGCCCCGGCCCGGCCGCAAGGGCGGGCCGCAAGCGCGTCACCCTTTCCCGTCACCGCAGGCCGGCGATTCGCCCGTCATCGTCCCTCCATCCCTCCACCCGCGAATCCCGGTTTCATCCCGAAGACGCAAACGCTCAGGACCGCCCCGGCCGCCCCCCGCACCGCCTCCGCGGGGGTGTCGACGCCCTCGAACCGGTTCTCCCGGACAACCCGTACATCCCGGAAGCCCGCCTTCTCCATGAGGCGCAGGTAATCTTCCTTCCGGACCGCCCCCGCGATGCATCCGGCGTAGGCGGCCAGCGATACGGCCAGCTCCTCGGGAAGATCCCGCGAGAGCACAAGATCCGAAATCATGATCCTCCCACCCGGCTTGAGCACCCGGTACGCCTCCGCGAACACCCGTTCCTTGTCCGTGGACAGGTTGACGACGCAGTTGGAGATGATGGCGTCCACGGACCTGTCGGCTGCCGGCAGGTTCTCGATCTCCCCGAGCCGGAATTCGACATTCCCGTGACTCCCTTTGCGGGCGTTCTCCCGGGCCTTCTCGACCATCTCCGGGGTCATGTCCACGCCGATCACCCGCCCCGACGTACCGACCTCGCGGGCCGCCAGGAAGCAGTCGAAGCCCGCCCCCGAGCCCAGGTCCAGGACCGTCTCCCCTGCCTTGAGGGAGGCCAAAGCGATCGGGTTGCCGCATCCCAGCCCCAGGTTGGCTCCCTGGGGGACGGACTCGAGGTCTCCTTCGGAATAGCCGATCCTCCGGCTTGCCGCTGCGGGAGCCCCGCTGCAGCAGGAGGCATCGGTGTCGCAGCAGGATCCTCCCTGGAGGGCGATGCCTGCATACCGGTCCCGCACGTACTTGCGTATCTTTCTCTCGTCCACGATGTTTCCCTCCCTTACCCTTTCGGGAGCAGGTCTCCCATCAGGGGACCCAGAACTCCCTTGACCATCGTGCTGAGCTCCTCGACCTTGATCAGCGAGAGACAGCACACCTTCCCCTCCTTCTCCCATCCGATCACCGCGAGCTTGTCGCCCCCCTTGATGCCCGCCCTGTCGCGCAGCTCCTTCGGGAGCACCATCTGCCCGCGGTCGTCGACCGAGACGAGCGATTCGACCCGGCAGCCGGCAAAGCCTTTCGCCTCCGGCCCGCAGCAGGAAGCGCCTTTTGTCTTCTTGTCCATTCCCCCTCCTCCCTGCCGGGATGCCGTCTCCAGTTATAACTGATTTATCAGTACATACTAAATATTATGTCAATTCAGTCATGCCTGTCAAGTCCCAAGCCACCGCCGCATGAGTCCTGAAGTGGAGGTCTTGATCGGCGGGCGGTTTTCTGGTTATTTCCGATACGGGAAAGGGGACGGAGCCGGGGGGATCAACGCGTATTTCCGAGAACCTCCTTCATGGCCGATGCCAGGTTCCGGATCGCATTCCCGCCATCGCCCGCAAACGACGACCCATGCATGATGGCCAGGGTCCTCGGCTGGAGTGCGGCCAGCTTTGCCATCTGGCGCTCGGTGGTGGAACTGTAGACGGTGGCGTTCAGCAATTGTGTCGATTGAAAGTCGATCAT
>JAGGAJ010000162.1 GCA_017889845.1 Deltaproteobacteria bacterium | reverse complement strand
CTCCATGCGCTGCTTCTCCGTGCAGTACCACCCGGAGGCGTCCCCGGGGCCGCACGACTCGCGCTACCTCTTCACCCGGTTCCACCGGTTCCTGCTGGGCGAGGAGGAACTCTAGTTGCCGCAATCCGCCTCTCACAATCCTTTGATGAGAGACCCATTTCCGCGGGGTGACGCAGCGGGGGGTTCCTCGCAGCGGCGTATGGAGCGAGGCGGAGATTGCGTCGAGCGGAATCGCAGCGAGCGGGCGAAGGTCGCGAGCGTAGCGGAGAGGAAGCCCCCCGCGAGGAACCCCGCGGCGAAAAATATCCCGGCGACACGGATTGATGCGGCACTGGCGTCGTGCCGACTGTGCCCCCGGGAGTGCGGCGTCGACCGTCTCGCCGGCGAGCGGGGATTCTGCAGGGCGGGCGCGGTCGCCCGGGTGGCCGCCGTCTCCGTCCATCACGGGGAGGAGCCGCCGATCTCCGGGACGCGCGGGTCCGGCACGGTGTTCTTCAGCCACTGCAACATGGCGTGCCGCTTCTGCCAGAACTACCCGATCAGCCAGATGGGGAACGGCAGGGACATGGATGCGGAGACGCTGGCGGGGGAGCTGATGCGGCTCCAGGCAAAGGGGGCGCACAACGTGAACTTCGTGACCCCGACCCCGCATGCCACCCACCTCGTCGAGGCGGTGCTGCGGGCCCGCGTGCGCGGATTCTCGATCCCCGTGGTGTACAACACGAACGGATACGACTCTCTCGAGGCGCTCGAACTGCTCGACGGCGTCGTCGACATCTACCTCCCCGACGCGAAATACCGCTCCGTCGAACTTTCCTCCGAACTCTCCGGCACACCCGGCTACGTGACCGGAAACGACGCCGCCATCGCCGCGATGGTGCGGCAGGTCGGGTTCCTCTCGGAAGGGAAAGACGGAATCGCCGTCCGGGGGGTGATGGTCCGGCACCTCGTCCTCCCGGGGCGGGTGGGGGAGACGGAAGCCGTGCTCGCCCGCCTCGCGGGAACGTTCGGGCCCGACCTGCCTCTGTCGCTGATGGGGCAATATTTCCCGGCCTGGAAGGCCCCCCGGATGCCGGGTCTCGACCGGAAACTTACGGGGAGGGAGTACGCCCGCGCGGTGGCGGCGGCCGAGCGGCTCTCCTTCTCGAACGTATTCATCCAGGAGCAATAGTGCCCAAGCGGACCGACCTGAAGAAGATCCTGCTGATCGGCTCCGGGCCGATCATCATCGGCCAGGCGTGCGAGTTCGACTACTCCGGCACGCAGGCGTGCAAGGCGCTGAAGGAGGAGGGGTACACGGTCGTCCTCGTCAACAGCAACCCGGCGACGATCATGACCGACACAGACTTCGCCGACCGCACCTACGTGGAGCCGATCACCCCGGAGATCGTGGCGAAGATCATCGAGCGGGAGCGCCCCGACGCCCTGCTGCCGACCATCGGGGGCCAGACCGGACTGAACATCGCCGTATCCCTCCACGAGATGGGCATCCTCCGGAAATTCGGCGTGGAGCTGATCGGGGCGAGCTTCGACGCCATCCAGAAGGCGGAGGACCGGGACCTGTTCCGCAAGGCGATGGAGAAGCTCGGCCTCGTCGTCCCCCGCTCGGGGTACATCCGGTCCCTCGAAGAGGCGCTCCGGGTCATTTCGGAAATCGGCTACCCCGCCATCATCCGCCCCTCCTTCACCCTCGGCGGCACCGGCGCGGGGATCGCCTACAACCGGGAGGAGTTCGAGGAGGGGATCCGCTGGGCGCTGGACGCCTCCCCGAAACGGACCGTCCTCGTCGAGCAGTCGGTCATCGGGTGGAAGGAGTTCGAGCTCGAGGTGATGCGGGACCTGGCGGACAACGTGGTCATCATCTGCTCCATCGAGAACCTCGACCCGATGGGGGTCCACACGGGGGATTCGATCACGGTGGCGCCCGCCCAGACCCTCACCGACAAGGAGTACCAGTTGATGCGCAACGCGGCGCTGCGCATCATCCGGGAGATCGGCGTGGACACGGGGGGGAGCAACATCCAGTTCGCCGTGCACCCCGACACTGGGGAGATGGTGGTCATCGAAATGAACCCCCGCGTCTCCCGCTCCTCCGCGCTGGCTTCCAAGGCGACGGGGTTCCCCATCGCCAAGATCGCCGCGAAGCTTGCCGTAGGATACACGCTCGACGAGATCCCCAACGATATCACCCGCGTGACGCCCGCGTCTTTCGAACCCACCATCGACTACGTGGTGACCAAGATCCCGCGCTTCACTTTCGAGAAGTTCCCCCAGACCGAGGACGTGCTGGGTACCCAGATGAAATCGGTCGGGGAGGTCATGGCGATCGGGCGTACCTTCAAGGAGTCCCTCCAGAAGGCGCTCCGCTCCCTGGAGACCGGCGTGTACGGCTTCGAGGAGCGCCTGCCGCCCCGGGACGCAGCGAACCGGACGGCACGGTGGAAGATCGTCGAGGGACGCCTGAGAAAGCCGAACTCCGAGCGGCTCCTCTACATCGGCGAGGCGTTCCGGGACGGGTGGACGGTGGCCGAGGTCCGGGCCCTCACGGGGATCGATCCCTGGTTCCTCGAGAACATCCGGCAGATCGTCGACATGGAGGGCGAGATCCAGGCCCGCGCGAAATCGTTTCCCCCGTCCGGGACGGCGGGGACGGAGTGGGGGCCGTTCCTTCGCAGGATGAAGTCGAACGGCTTCTCCGACCGGCGACTGGCGAAGCTTCTGGCCTCCGGGGAGGACGAGGTCCGGAAAGCCCGGTACGCCGCCGGGGTGAAGGCGGTCTTCAAGCGCGTCGACACCTGCGGCGCCGAGTTCGAGGCCCACACTCCCTACCTCTACTCGACGTACGAAAGCGAAAGCGAAGGGCGTCCCACGGACAGGAAGAAGGTGGTGATCCTGGGCGGCGGTCCGAACCGGATCGGGCAGGGGATCGAGTTCGACTACTGCTGCGTCCACGGAGTCTTCGCGCTGCGCGAGGAGGGATTCGAGACGATTATGGTGAACTGCAACCCGGAGACGGTCTCCACCGACTACGACACCTCCGACCGCCTCTATTTCGAGCCCCTCACCAAGGAGGACGTCCTTGCCATCGTCGAGGACGAAAAGCCCGCAGGGGTGATCGTCCAGTTCGGGGGGCAGACGCCGCTGAAGCTCGCCGTCCCGCTGGAGAAGGAAGGGGTGCCGATCCTGGGGACGTCGCCGGACAGCATCGACCGGGCGGAAGACCGGGAACGGTTCGCGGAGCTCCTCACCCGCCTCGAGCTGCGGCAACCGCCCAACGGGATCGCCCGCTCCACGACGGAGGCGGTCGGGATCGCGGCACGCATCGGATACCCGGTCCTCCTGCGGCCGTCGTATGTCCTCGGCGGGCGTGCGATGGAGATCGTCCACGACGAGGAGGGGGTGCGGAAATACCTCACCCACGCCGTCTCCGCCTCCGAAGAGCGCCCCGTCCTGGTGGACCGGTTCCTCGAGGATGCCATCGAGATAGACGTGGACGCCATCTCCGACGGAGAGACCGTGGTGATCGGCGGGATCATGGAGCACATCGAGGAAGCGGGGGTCCACTCGGGCGACTCCGCCTGCTCCCTGCCGCCGCACTCCATCGGGCGGGAGACGATCGCGGAAATCGCCCGGCAGACCCGGGCCCTGGCGAAGGACCTCGCGGTGGTTGGGCTGATGAACGTCCAGTTCGCCATCCAGAAGGGGGAGATCTTCATCCTGGAGGTGAACCCGCGGGCATCGCGGACGGTCCCGTTCGTCAGCAAGGCGATCGGGGTGCCCCTGGCGAAGCTCGCCGCGAAGGTCATGGCGGGGCGGAAACTCCGCGACCTGGGATTTACGGAAGAGATCGTGCCGGGGCACGTATGCGTGAAGGAGGCGGTATTCCCCTTCATCAAGTTTCCGGACGTCGACACCCTGCTGGGGCCGGAGATGAAATCCACCGGCGAAGTGATGGGGATCGACGCGCGGTTCGGCACCGCCTTCGCCAAGGCGCAGATCGCCGCCGGGATGAACCTGCCCCGGTCGGGGAAGGTTTTCGTGAGCGTGCGGGACGAGGACAAGGAGGGGGTCATCTCCGCCGCCCGGATGCTCCACGGGTGCGGCTTCTCGGTCGTCGCCACCCGGGGGACGGCCGAGTACCTGTCGGGACGGGGGGTGCCGGCGACGCCGGTGCTCAAGGTCACCGAAGGGCGTCCCCACGTGGCCGATCTCATCAAAAACGGGGAGATCGCCATGGTGATCAACACCCCCCTCGGGGCGCAGTCCAAAGCCGACTCATACTACATCCGGCGCGCGTCCCTGATGTACAACGTCCCGTACTTCACCACCCTCGCCGCCGCGCGCGCCGTCGCCCACGCGATCTCCGACCTGATCGCCGACGAGCTGTCCGTCCGGAGCCTCCAGGAGTACCACGGGACGCCCCGGGAAG
>JAGGAJ010000006.1 GCA_017889845.1 Deltaproteobacteria bacterium | reverse complement strand
ACCACCTGGAAAGGCCGGGGGAACGCGTAGAAGTTCGGCCCGAAGACCTGGTGGAGGGCGGTGAAATATTCCAGGAAGAGGGAAACCCCGATGGCGGTGATGAGCGCCGCGATCTTCGGGGCGTCGCGCAGCGGACGGTACGCCAGGCGCTCGATGGCCACCGCAAGGAGCGCGCACCCCCCGGCGGCGAAGGCGAAGACGGCCGGCAGGGGCAGCCCGATCCGCTCGATGGAGTAGAACGCCAGGAACGCCCCGACCATGAAGACGTCGCCGTGGGCGAAGTTGATGAGGCGCACGATCCCGTACACCATCGTGTACCCCAGGGCGATCAGGGCGTACACGAACCCCAGCTGCAGGCCGTTCAGGGCTTGCTGGAGGAAATACTCTATGGGTTCACCATCTTCACGAACGTTTGCTTCCCGCCCTCGATCTTCAGGATCGCGGCGCTCTTGATGCAGTCGCCGTTTCCGTCCATCGTGGATCGGCCGGAAACGGCCTGGAAACCCTTCATCGATGCGAGGGCCTCCCGGATCTTCTTCGGGTCGTCGCTTCCCGCCTTCCGGATCGCCTCGAGGAGCATGTTCGTGGCGTCGTACGCCAGCGTCCCCAGGGCGTCGGGAACCTGGCCGTGCCTATCCCTGTACTTCTTCACCCACGCCACGACCTCCGGCCGCTTGTCGTCCGGGGAATAGTGGTTGGAGAAGTACCCCCCCTCGATGGCGCTCCCCGCGATCTTGACGAGGTCCGGGGAGTCCCAGCCGTCGGGGCCGATCAACTGGACCTTCATTCCTCTCTCCTGCGCCTGCTTGGCGATCAGCCCGACCTTGTTGTAATAGTCCGGCAGGAAGAGCACGTCCGCGCCGGAGGCCTTCACCTTGGTCAGCAGCGCGGAGAAATCCACGTCGTCCTTCCCGTACGATTCGAACGCCGCCACCTTCCCGCCCTGCTTCCGGAAGGCGTCGCGGAAGACCTCGGCGATCCCTTTGGAATAGTCGTTCGAAGCGTCGTACAGGACTGCGGCGTTCTTCTTCTTCAGCGTGTCCTGCGCGAACTTCGCCAGCACGGCGCCCTGGAACGGATCGATGAAGCAGGCGCGGAACATGTAGTCCTTCCGTTTCCCGTCCGCCACCGTCACCTTCGGGTTGGTGGCCGTCGGGGAAATCGTCGGGATCTTCCCGGCCTGGATGATGTCGGAGACGGGGATCGTCGCCTTCGAGGTCACCGATCCGACGATCGCCTTGACGCGGTGCTGGTTTACCAGCAGGTTCGCCACGTTCGCCGCCTCGGTGGCGTCGTTCTTGTCGTCCTGGATCACCCAGGTGATCTTCATCCCGGCGACGCCGCCCTTCGCGTTGGCCTCCTCGACGGCGATCAGGAACGAGTTCCGCACCGATTCGCCGAAGGTCTTCACGTCCCCGGAGAGCGGGGTGACGAGGCCGATCCGTATTTCCTTCGCGCCGGAAGGGGCGGCCGACGCGACCGCGAGGAAAAGGACCGCCATGACGGGTAGTGCGCGCTTCATAGTGCCTCCTCGTCCGTAAACAGGCTATACCAGGGGGCGCGTTTCGACCACCTTGAAATACGCCACGTGCCTCACCGCCTCCGGGTTGCCGGGACTCACCTTGGCGGTCCGTTGCCGGATTTTCGCCAGCATCTCCCCGGAATCCTCGGTCCGGAGGAGGGACAGGGTGAGCCGCGCTCCGCGAAAACCTTCCCCCGCCGCGAAGTAGACGTACGCCGCATGGGGGTTCTGACGCACGTTGTCCCACGTCCTGCCGTCCGTCATGCCCCAGGCCACCGTCCCCTCGTCCACCACGTGGGGAACCGCGTAGACAGCCGTGTTCACCTCCCCGCCCTTCGACGCCGTGGCGATTACGCCACGCCCTCCCGGCTTCAGCACCTCTTCGAGTTTCATGACCTTTCCTCCCGCGCGATGAGTTCCAGCAGTTTCCGGTCCGCCCGGGGGAGCGCGTACCGTGTTCCTCTCCCGGCACGCATCCAGCCCACCCTCTCCCCCGGCGGCGTCCCCCGTCCGCCCGTAACGCACAGGTACCCGTGGAGGGTGATCCGGTAGTGGGAATAGGCGTGTGGGACGGCTCCCACCTTCCTTTGAATCGTCGCCTGCACGTGGAGTTTCTCCCGCAGCGCACGTCGCAAGGCGCCCTCCAGGGATTCCCCGGGTTGCCTCCTCGCGGAGGGGAAGGACCACAATCCCCCGAGGAGTCCCTTCGGCGGCCGGCGAAGGAGCAGGAGGGAGCCGTCCGGGCGTCGGATCAGGGCGGCGACGACGTCGTGGTGCGGAAAGGATTTCCGTGCCGTCCTCGGGGGGATCGCATCCTGGGACCCGGCGCGGAAGGCGGCGCAGGAGGGTCGCACGGGGCATTCGGCGCACCGGGGCGCCCTGGGCAGGCACACGGTTGCGCCGAGGTCCATCACCGCGAGGGCCGTGTCGCGCCCCTTCCCCCTTGCCACCATCCGGGCCGACAGTTCCCAAAGGATTTCCCGGACGGTCGCGGTGCGCGGGTCTCCCCCGACACCGAACAGGCGGGCGACGACGCGACGGGCGTTCGCGTCCAGGACCGGGGAGTCCGCGCCGAACGCGATGGCCGCGATCGCACCGCCGGTGGAGCGCCCGATGCCCGGAAGGCCCGAGAGGTCTTCCACCGTGCGGGGAATCCTTCCGCCGTGCCGCTCCACCACGATCCGGGCCGCCCGCTGGAGATTCCTCGCCCGGGCATAATATCCCAGCCCTTCCCAGGCCTTCATCACGTCGTCCGGGCGGGCGTCGGCAAGGGACCGGACGTCCGGGAACCTCGCGAGGAACCGTTCGTAATACGGGCCGACGGTTTCCACGCGGGTCTGCTGCAACATGATCTCCGAGACCCAGATCCGGTACGGGTCCGCTGTCTCGCGCCAGGCCATTCGCCGCCCCGCCGTGCGGAACCACCGCAGGAGGCGCGCGGCTATTTCTGCGTGGGGAGGCCGGCCTCCTTCCATTTCACGATCCCCCCGTCGAGGTGGTACACGTTCCGGAATCCTTCCTCCTTCATCACCTTGAGGGCCCCGTCGCTGCGGTTCCCCGTGCGGCAGTAAACGATGTACGTCTTCCCGCGGTCCAGGCCCGCCATTTCCGCACGAAAGGTGCCGGAGTTGTAGTCGATCATTACCGCGCCGCCGATCCGTTCCGACCGGAACTCGCCGGGCGTACGCACGTCGAGGAGGACGAAATCCGGATTGCCCGTGCTCTTTTCGATCAGTTCCCGTGCCTGGACGGGGGACAGGTTCCGGTGTTCCCCTTCCGCCCGGACCTTCCCGGGACGGTAGAGGAAGGCGAAGAACGCCGCCCCGAGGCACAACAGCCAGATGATTTTCTTCGTTTCGATCATGCCGCGCCGCCGGTTTCCCTCAATCCTCTTCGAGCAGGGTGGTGAAGGTGTCGTGATGGTCTTCCTCGGACGAGAGGATCCCCTCGAAGAGGAACGCCGTGGTCTCGTCTCCCTGGTTCCTTGCGACCTCGATGATCTTCTTGTACATCGTGATCGCCGTCTCCTCGTCCTTCACGTCCGTAACCAGCATTTCCTTGAGCGTCTTGCCGATGAAGATCGGCGTCGGCTTGGTGGTCGGGATGCCCCCCAGGTAGTTCAGCCGCTCGGCGATCGCCTCCGCGTGCTTCATCTCCTCGATGGCGATCTGCTTGAACGCGTCCTTGACCGCGAACCCCTTGACCCCTTTCCAGAGGACGTGCTGCCACATGTATTGCACGGAGACCTGGATCTCCCGCGCGATCGCCTGGTTCAGAAGGTCGAGGAGCTCCGCGGACGGTTTCTTGCTGGCCATCGGTCGTGCCTCCTTGGCTCTTTGTCGAGGGTATTGGACTTCAGGCCCCTATTCTCACACAGAGGGGGGCGGGAAGTCACCTCCCCCGTTTCTTGACATCCCCCGAGGGGGGGGAGCAGACTTTTCCAAGTCCGTCCGTTCGAGACACCCACGGGAGGTTCCCTGCCATGGTCCGCGACGTCGTCATCCTCGGCTCCGGGTGTGCCGGCTCCACCGCCGCCATCTACACCGCCCGCGCCAACCTCTCCCCCCTCGTCCTGGAAGGCCGGGAGCCGGGCGGCCAGCTCACCCTCACCACCGAGGTGGAGAACTTCCCCGGATTTCCCGAGGGGATCCAGGGGCCGGAGCTCGTCGACCTCATGCGGAAACAGGCGGAGCGGTTCGGCGCCGCGTACAACCCCGAAACCGTCACCTCCGTGGACCTGTCGAGGCGCCCTTTCATCGTCCGGACGGAAACGTCCGAACACCTTGCACGGACCCTCATCGTCGCCACGGGGGCATCGGCCCGCACCCTGGGCCTGGAGTCGGAGCGGAAGCTGATGGGGCGCGGCGTGTCCACCTGCGCCACCTGCGACGGGGCGTTCTTCCGGAACCGGGAGGTCGCCGTCGTGGGGGGCGGCGACACCGCGGTGGAGGAGGCGAGCTTCCTCACCCGGTTCGCATCGAAGGTGCTCCTGGTGCACCGGAGGAACCAGTTCCGGGCGTCGAAGATCCTGATCGACCGCGCCCGAAAGAACCCGAAGATCGAGTTCGTCCTGGACACCGTGGTCACGGACATACTCGACGCGAAGAAGAACGAGGTCACGGCGGTCCGCCTGAAGAGCACGAAGGACGGTTCGGAGACGGTCCGGAAGCTGGAGGGTGTATTCGTCGCCATCGGCCATGACCCGAACACGAAGATCTTCGAGGGCCAGATCGAGCTCGACAACGGGTACATCGTACTGCGCGATGGAGCCCGCACGAGCATGGAAGGGGTGTTCGCTGCCGGGGACGTCCACGACATGGTGTACCGGCAGGCCGTCACCGCCGCCGGAGCGGGATGCCGTGCCGCCATCGAGGCCGAGCGGTTCCTCGAGGCGGAAGGGAGATAGCGGCAGGAGCGCGGATTCCCGCGGGAGCCCACGAGCCTATTTTCCGCCGAACAACCGCTCCACCTCGGCGCGGCGGTAGTCGAAGATCTCCGCAAGTCTCCGGCGAACGAGGTACCGCTGGGCCACCCTGCCGAACGGTCCTCCCCGGAGCAGGTAGTGGACTTCGTCCTCCATCTCCACGCCGCCCCCGACGGCACGGAACCGGTGCTGATGGCGCCACAGGCGATACGGTCCGAGACGTTGCTCGTCGACGAAGAAATACGGCTCCACCACGTGGGTGATCTCCGTCAGCCACCGCAGCGGAATCCCCCACAGCGGCCGGACGCGGTATTCGATCCGGAGCCCCGGGTACATCCTCCCCGGGGGGTCGGAGAGGAGCTCGAACGAGAGCCACGGGGGAGTTATGCGGGGAAGGTTCCGCGGGTCGGAAAAGAAATCCCACGCCTCCTCCGGGGGGACCGGGATGAACTGTACGGTTCGGATCCGGTGCGGGGTCATCGTGATCGTATGATTTACGGCGGGGGGCGCCGGATTCGGCTCGCGGTCCCTGCCGTACCGGGACTGTTACAATGAGAAGGGGGTGAGCGATGCGGGTCTACCTGGTACGGCACGCGGAGGCGGTCGACCGGATCGGGACGATGACGGATTCGGCGCGGTATCTGACCGCCCGGGGCCGCGCCTCGTTCCGGGAGGCAGCCGCCCGGTTCCGCGAGACCGGGGCGACCCCTGCCTTCCTGTTCACGAGCCCCTGCATCCGGGCGGTCCAGACCGCGGAGATCCTGTCGGAGGCGGTCCGCCACGAAGGTGCGGTGATCGTCGCGCCGCAGCTTTCCCCGGGCTTCGACGCGGACGGGCTCAACGCGGTCCTGGATGAATGCCCGGGAGCACGGGAGGTAGCCCTCGTCGGGCACGAGCCGGACCTCGGCCGGCTGCTGACGCTGCTGCTCGACCTGAAGACCGCGTACGCGATGCGGAAGGGCGCCATCGCCGCCGTCGATGTTCCCGACTCCGGGAACCGGTCGCAGGGCACCTTCGCCTGGCTGCTTTCGGGGGAAAACCGGATTTCGGAGATTTCGGGACTATCCGGGTGAGGGTCGGTTACCGGGGGTCCCCGCCTCCCGGATCCACGCCGGGGTAGAGGCGCTTCGCGCACTCCGGGCAAAGCCCGTGCGTGAACTCCGCGTCGGTCCGCTCGCTGATGTATTTCTCGAACGAGCTCCAGGACGTCTGATCGAATGGGTTCGCCCCCTCGGTGCGGATCTTCTTGCAGTTGGCGCAGATCGGCACCAGTCCCTCGAGTTTCCGGATGTGCTGGAGGGATTCGTGCAGAGCGTTGATCTGGAAGACGAGCTTTCGCCCGAGAAGGAAGATCAGGAGGAACGACACGGAGAGAAAGAGCAGGTGGAGCGTCCAGATCTGCCGGTTGTTCTGCTCCATCAGCCGCTGGAAGGGGATCCAGGAGAAGCTGATGCTCACTCCCCCGCGGATGCCTTCCGGCCGGTCCCTGTTCTCCTGGTGGCATCGCACGCACGAACGCTCCACCTTCAGCGGGGTCACGAACCGGAAGACCGGCCGGTCCGGGGGACCGGCGACACCGAACACCTCCTTGGCCCCCCGCCCGAAATCCTCCAGAGCGGACTTTTCCCAGTCGAACGGCGCGTTCGCCGGCTGCAGGGGGGTCAGGCTCGTGATCCGCACGCGGATCCCGCGCTCCTCGGTCAGCATGTTGGATACCAGACGCACCATCTGGGCGTGGTTGATCATCGTCAGCCGCACGCCCTCCCGGGTCGTGATCTCCCGCAGCGGATCCTTCAGCAGCTCGTTGGGCCGGAACTCCCTCGTGACGGGAAGGTACACTCCCCCGTTCCGGAAGTTCCAGTCCCTCATCGCTTCGATGGTCTGGAAGCAGGAGCGGGCGACGACGGCGGCCAGCTGACGGTACTGGTTTTCCACTTTCTGGAGGTTCAAGTACAGGGAGGCGCCGGTTACGAGGGTGATGAACCCCGAGATGACGAGCAGGTACATCCTGGCCTTCGAGGCAGCCTGGTGTTGCATGATGGCCAATTATACAAGGATCGGGCCCGGCGGAACACGCGCAACGCGACGGGGCGATGGTCTCCGCTTGCGCCACCCCCGCGCCTGTGGTATGGTTCTCCCAGTTTGCGCTGCTTCGAATCCATTCCTTCCGGCCTCCCCCCAGAGCACCGCGAATCACGACCCGTGTCCGGCATCCGTCCATCAACCCTCAGACACCCTTGAACCAGGAGAAAGAGAACAGCATGCCATTCAGGAAATTCGGCCTGTCCCCGGAGATTCTCCGGGCGGTGCAGGCGATGAACTACGTAACCCCGACGCCCATCCAGGAGCAGGCGATCCCGCATATCCTGGAGGGCATGGACCTCCTCGGTTCCGCGCAGACCGGAACCGGCAAGACGGCTGCCTTCGCCCTCCCGATCCTCCACCGCCTCGGCGCGGAAGGGAAGGTCGCCCGCGGCAAGAAAGCGATCCGTTCCCTCGTCCTGACCCCCACGCGCGAGCTGGCCATGCAGATCGCGGAAAGTTTCGCGGCGTACGCCCGCCACACGGGGCTCCGCCACGCCCTCGTCTACGGCGGGGTGAGCCAGCGCCCCCAGGAGGAGGCGCTCCGGAAAGGGGTGGACATCCTCGTCGCGACGCCCGGCCGGCTGCTCGACCTGATGGGCCAGCGCATCATCGACCTGTCCGCCGTGGAGATATTCGTCCTCGACGAGGCAGACCGGATGCTGGACATGGGATTCATCCTCGACATCCGGCGCATCATCGAGAAACTCCCCGTCCGGCGGCAGACGCTGATGTTCTCGGCCACGATGCCGCCGGACATCGTCCGGCTGTCGGACACCATCCTGCGGTCCCCGGTCCGGGTGGCCGTCGATCCGGTCTCGGCCCCCGCGGAGGCGGTGGAGCACTTCCTCTACTACGTGGAGAAGCCGGCCAAGGTGGAGCTCCTCAAGCACCTCCTCGCGGGCGAGGGGATCCGGAACGCCCTCGTGTTCACCCGCACCCGGCACGGCGCCGACCGCGTCGAGCGGTTCCTGAAGCGGGCGGAGATCCGGGCGGAGGTGATCCACGGCGACAAGTCCCAGGGAGCGAGGGAACGGGCCCTCGCCGCCTTCCGGAAGGGGACCGTCCGCGTGCTGGTGGCCACCGACATCGCGGCGCGCGGCCTGGACATCGTCGAACTGTCCCACGTGATCAACTTCGACCTGTCCGACGAACCGGAGGCGTACGTCCACCGGATCGGGCGGACCGGCCGCGCCGGACTCTCCGGGACGGCGATCTCCTTCTGCAGTTTCGAGGAGCGTCCCCTCCTGGCGGAGATCGAGCGGCTGATGCAGAAACACCTGACCGTCGTCGCGGTGCACCCCTTCGCATCCCCCGCGAGGCCGGCCGCCCCGACGCCGCTCGGGGCGGACCGGACGCAGCCGCGCCACCGCCCCTACATGATCCCGGTGGACGCCACGTTCCTTTCTGCGGGCCGCACCGGGTCCGTTTCGGCCGGCGGCGCCTCCCGGCTCTCCCGTCACGCCGGGGAGGAAGCGCGCCCGACCTCCGGTCCCGGCGGCAGGAAGTCGGGACATCGGGACGTCATCCCTCCCCCGCGCGCGTTCCGCCGGTAGGATATCCCCGGCCGGGTTGAACCCCGACCGGGCGTTTCGTGTATCATCGTCCCATCGCCAAGCCCGCGTATCTCACCACGGTTCGTGCGGGCTAGACCGGGGGCGGTCCGCTGCAGGAAAAACTCCGCATCGTTCTCAAGGCGCTCCTGTTCCTCGCGGCCTTCGCCGCGTTCTCGGCCCTTCTCTGGAAACTCGGGCTGTTCCACTTCTTCATGAACAGGGAGCGGATGACCGGATTCATCCGGTCCCTCGGGGCCTGGGGGTTCGCGGGGTTCATCCTCATCCAGGCGTTCCAGGTGGTCGCCGCTCCGATCCCGGGGGAGGCGACGGGGGTGCTGGGCGGCTACCTCTTTGGCCCCTTGCTGGGCGTGATCCTCTCCACCGCCGGCCTGACCCTCGGCTCGTACGTCGCCTTCTCTCTCTCCCGCACCTTCGGCCGGCCCCTGACGGAGCGGTTCGTGGACGCCCGGACGATGGAGCGCTTCGACTACCTGCTCCACCACAAGGGGGCGTTCCTGGTGTTCCTGCTGTTCCTCATCCCCGGCTTCCCGAAGGATTACATGTGCTACATGCTGGGGCTGGGCCACCTTTCCACCCTGGAGTTCCTCGCAATCGCATCCACGGGACGGCTGCTGGGCACCACGATGCTGACCCTCGGGGGTACGTTCCTGCGGAACAAGCAGTATTACCTGTTCTTTTCCCTCACCGGGGTCGCCGTCGTCCTCGTCTTCCTGGCCATCGCCTACAAGGACCGTCTCGAGCGGTCCTTCCGGTCCCTTCACGAACGGTATCTTCGCCACCAGCAGAAACGGGATCGCGGGGAGGATTAGCCGGAAAAGAAACAGGGCCGCACCCCGGGAAGGGTACGGCCCTGCTGTTTCGCGTCGGGCCGGGTTACTTCTTCGCCGGAGGAGCCGCCGGAGCGGGGGCCGGAGCCGCCTTCTCACCCTTCTTCACGGCCGCTGGGTCCTCCCCGGGGGCCGCGGCCTCCTTCGCCTTCGCGGCCTTCACGGACGTCGCCTTACCTTCGGCATACTTCACGGTGACCTTGTCACCGACCTTGAAGCTACCCAGCTTCACCTTGTCGCCGGCCTTCAGGTCCACGTTCCCCGTGGTCCCCTTCACCGTGAAGGTGCCGGCCTTCGCGTCGAGTGCCTCGATCGTGCCGGTGACCTCCTGGGGCTTCGTTTTGGCGGCCTTCTCCCCCTTCTTCGCGGCCGCCGGGTCCTGCCCGCCAGCCGCCGGCTTCGCCGCGTTGTCGGCCGCCACGGTTACGCCGGCAAACGCCACGGCGACGAACAGGGCCAGGAGGACGGCAAACACTTTTTTCATACGGTTCCCCTCCTAAGGGTAAAATGATGTTTCAAATCGAGGCCATCCTACACGAATTCGCTTCAATGTGAAGCCTTTATTTCTGAAGGCGGTAATTTCCTGCCCTGTTCCGGACAGTCAAGGGAACGGGGGCGGCGTGGGATAATGGGGGCCATGCGCCGACATGTCCCCGCGCCGCCGTACCTGCTCCTCGCCCTTGCGACACTGTTCTGGTCCGGTAACTTCGTCCTCGGGCGCGCCGTCAGCGCCCGCATCCCGCCGGTCGGGATGGCGTTCTGGCGGTGGGCCGGAGCGCTCGCCGTGCTGCTTCCCCTTTCGTACCCTCGCCTGAAGGAACAGTGGCCGTTGCTGCGTGGGTCGTGGAAAACCGTCGTTCCCCTGGGGATCCTCGGCGTCGGATCCTTCAACACCCTCGTGTACGTGGGGCTCCACGACACGACCGCGACCAACGCGGTGCTCCTGAACTCTGCGTGCCCCGCCTTCATCGCGGGGGTCACATTCCTCATCCGGGGGCAGCGGGCCACCCGCCGACAGGGGACGGGGATCCTCGTCTCCCTTCTCGGTGTGGCGACGATCGTCGGCCGGGGAGCCCCGCAGACGCTCCTGTCCCTCTCCTTCAACCCGGGGGACCTCTGGGTGCTGACGGCGGTGCTCTGCTGGGCGGTCTACACCGTTCTTCTCGGGCGGCGCCCCGAGGGGATCCACCCGATGGCGTTCCTGACCGTGCTGGTGGGGGTCGGCGTGGCGTGGCTCGCGCCGCTCTATGCGGTCGAGATCGTGCGGGGGGGGCGCATGACGCCGGACGCGGTGACGTTCGGGAGCCTGGCCTACCTCGCGCTCCTGCCGTCGCTGGCATCGTACGTCTTCTGGAACCAGGCGGTGGGGGAGGTGGGCCCGACCCGGGCGGGGGCGTTCCTGCACCTGATGCCAGCCTTCGGCTCCCTCCTCGCCGTGCTGCTCCTGGGCGAGTCGTTCCGCCTCTACCACCTCCTGGGGATCGGCCTGATCCTCGCGGGGGTCACCCTCGCCGGGGGAGCGGCGAAACCGGGCCCCCCGGGCCGTGGCGGGGGGGCTTCCGGGTAGGCCGGGCCTACCCCTTCTTCCCGTCGTCGTCCTTCTCCTTCACCGCATCCCGCAGCTCCTGCAGCCGGTCCGCCGCCCTCCGGTAGAGCGTCCCTTCCGGGTACTGTCCGTCGGCGCCGATCTCGCCCGCCGGGATGCCCATCAGGACCTCGACGCCCTCCTCCACGCGGTCGATCTCGAAGATGCGGAACGCCCCCTCCCGCACCGCGTCCGCCACCTCGCCCTTCAGCATCAGGTTCCGGAGGTTCCTCCGGGGGATCAGCACGCCGTGCGTCCCGTCGAGCCCCCGGAGGCGGCACAGGTCGAAGAATCCCTCGATCTTCTCGTTCACGCCCCCGATGGGCTGCACCGCCCCGTTCTGGTCCATCGAGCCCGTGACGGCGATCCCCTGCCGCACCGGCACCCCGGCGAGAGCGGAGAGCAGTGCGTACAGCTCGGCGCAGGTGGCGGAATCCCCCTCGATCATCCCGTACATCTGCTCGAAGGTGACCGACGCGGTCAGGTTGATGGGCGCCTTCCCGGCGAACCGCCGCCCCAGGTAGTTGGAGAGGATGAGCACCGCCTTCTCGTGGATCTTCCCCGAGAGCTTGGTCTCCCGCTCGATGTTGAGCACGCCGCCCTTGCCGGCGTAGACGGTGGCGGTGATGCGGGACGGTTTCCCGAAGCTGTAGTCCCCCAGGTCGTAGACCGCCAGCCCGTTCACCTGGCCCGTCTGCGCGCCGTCGGTCTCGACGATCACCGTCCCCTCCGCGGCGAGGTCCCGCATCCGCTCCTCGATCCGGCTGTTCCGCACCGTCTTCGCCCGGAGCGCCTGCTCCACGTGCGCGGCCGACACCGCCTTCGCGCCCTCCTGTTCCGCCCAGTAGTGCGCCTCCCGCAGAAGGTTGGAGATGTCGCTGAACTTCGTGGAGAGCTTGTGCTGGTCCTCCGCCAGCCGGGAACCGAACGTCACGACGCGCGCCACCCCGGCGGCGTCGAAGGGAAGGAGCCGGTCCTCCCTCGCCTTGGTGGCGACGAAGGAGGCGTAGTTGTCCACGTTCTCCTCCGTCCGCTCGATCCGGTGGTCGAAGTCGGCCTTCACCTTGAACAGCTCCCGGTACTCCTCGTCCAGGTTGTACAGGAGGTAGTAGATTTCCGGGTTCCCGATCAGGACGATCTTCACGTCGAGGGGGATCGCCTGCGGCTTCAGCGCGGATGTGGTGATGAGCCGATACTGCTCCCACACGTCCTCGACCCTCACCTCCCGGTTCCGCACTGCACGCTTCAGGGCGTCGTAGGAGAAGATG
This sequence comes from Deltaproteobacteria bacterium, assembly GCA_017889845.1. GTDB lineage: Bacteria > Desulfobacterota > Deferrimicrobia > Deferrimicrobiales > Deferrimicrobiaceae > JAGGAJ01. The sequence goes on along the minus strand of JAGGAJ010000006.1, from coordinate 14,943 downwards.
TTCCGCAACAGGTCGAGGGCCGAGACGACGAGGAACCCGCCGTTCGCCTTGTGGAGCGCCCCGGCCTTGATCATCGTGAAGTCCGTGAGGGCCGCCCCCATCTGGAACTTGTGCTCGATGCGGCCGAAGAGGTTGTAGTAGGTCGGGTTGCTCTCGAACACGCACGGGGCCCCGTCCGACCCGCCGTTGTTGACGATGACGTTCACCGAGTACCGGGTGAAGCTCGGCTCCTGCTTCGCGAGCTTGAGGAAGGGCAGCGACGGGGCAGCCTCCTCCCCGCCCCCCTTGAAGTCCTCGAGGTTCGCCAGCACGTCCTCCCGCACCGCCTCCAGGTACGAAAGCAGCTTCGCGTTCCCCTCGTGGCTCTTCCGGATCTCCTCCATGCGGTTCCCCAGCACGGAGAGGGCGGCGTTCCGCTCCAGTTCCCTCAGGGCGTCCTTCGTCGCCTTGTCCTCCGCCTTGATGTTCCGGACCATGTCGTCCAGCCGCTCCTGGACCTGCCGGCCCCGATCCCGCATCTCGTGCTTCTTCTTCTCGTCGAGGGAGCCGTACTTCTCTTCCGTGAACGGCTCCCCGGCCTCGTCCACGGCGACGATCGTGAAGCCGGTGACCGTGGCGCGGACGCTGAACCCGTTCGACTCGGCCTCCTGCTCGAGCCCCCCGAAGAGCTCCTTCTGGCGTTTCTGGAACGCCTCCACGATCGCGCTCTTCTGCCGCTCGTACTCCTTCGACTCGAAGACCTTCGGGATGTCGACCCGGAGGGAGGAGACGAGTTCCGACATGTCCCGCTGGAACTCCACTCCCCTCCCGGGAGGAAGGGACAGGGCGATCGGCTCCTCGGGCTCCAGGAAATTGTAGACATACGCCCAGTCGGTGGGAACCGGCTCCGACTGCGCCTTCCGGGACACGAAGGCCCGGATGGCCGAGGTCTTCCCTGTCCCGGTCTCGCCGAGGACGTAGATGTTGTACCCCAGGCTGCGCATGTTCAACCCGAAGTCGATCGAATCGAGCGCTCTCTGCTGCCCGACGATCCGGGAGAGGGGGTCGACCTCCGCCGTGGTCCCGAAGCGGAACCGCTTCGGGTCGCAGGGATTTCCGAGCTCTTCGGGCGTCAACGGCCTGGACATGGCTACCCCCGGCAGGGATTGTTCGACCCGTACCTCACTGTACCCGGAAATCCACCCGGCTGTCCCGCAGCTTCTCCTTCCGCGCGGGAGGAAGGTCCTTCGGCTCGACGAGGAAGACCCGCTCCGGTTCCACCTTCCCCGGTGCGGCGATGCGTCCCCGCACCTGCGAGGCCCGCTCCATGGCGAGCTGCCGCAGGTCGTCGTCCGTCACCCGGATGTTCGTCAGCATCAGCTTCTCCATCTCCGGCACCGGGAGATCCTTCGCCATGCCGAGGAAGTTGCGCGGCTTGGGGAACTTCTCCTCCTTGTAGGCCCTCGCCAGGTATTTCGGGTACTCCGCCGCCTCGATGCGGACGTTGTCCAGGGGGGGCGCGGGCACCCCGGCCCGGGCGAGCTCCTCCACCTTCCGCGCCGCGACCTTCCGCCGGAAGACATGCTGCCGCAGCCCCTCCCGGTCCGCCTCCATGTCCACGTGCCCCTCGATCTCGAGCGTAAGGGCAGGGCGGTCGCGCAGGACCTTGACGATGTTTTCGAGCTTCCCCTCCCCGGCCGCGGGAACAGCCGATGAACCCGGCTCGAACTCGAGGTACGAAAGCTCCTCGCCTCCGCCCCCGAAGATCGCCCCCAGCAGCGCGAAGGGGGAGGTGGCGGCTTTGACCAGCAGGTTCCCGATGATCTTCCAGACGATCCCCCACACGCTGAACTTGGGGTCGTCGATCTGCCCGGTGACGGGAAGGTCGAGGTGGATCTCCCCCTTCCGGTCCTTCAGGAGCGCGACGGCCAGCCGGACCGGGAGCTTCGTCGCGTCGGGGCTGTCCACCGCCTCGCCGAACGTGAACTGGTCCATGAAGACCTTGTTCTCCGCGTCGAGCTTCTTCCGTTCGATGTGGTATTTCAGGCTCAGCGACAGCTTTCCCTTCTGGATACGATACCCTGCGTACCGGCCGGAATAGGGGGAGAGCGCAGAGAGGTCGATATCCCGGAATTCGGTCCGGATGTCGAGGAACAGGTTCTCCGCCAGCGGGTTGATCTTCCCCTGGATCTCGACGGGCGCGCCCACGCCCAGCTTCCCCTTCAGGTCGACGTCGGCGAGGATCGCCTCCTCGGAGGACAGACCGGTGACGCGTCCGCCGATCTCCACCAGTTTCGCGGAGTAGTTCGGCCGGATGTACTGGTCGCTGAACTGGATCGTTCCCCCCTGGAGCGTCAGCGCGTCGATCCGCACGGGGACCGGGGTGCCGGTCGCGTTGTCGCCCCGGGCCGTGGCCGCGGGAGGTGCGGGGGGAGAGGCCGGAGGCGCCGCGGCGTTGTCCTGCGCCGCACCCTCCCTCGCGACGATTCCCTGCACGTTCAGCGTTCCGTCCGGGTTCACGATGATCCGGGAGTAGAAATCGGCAAGGGAGATCTCCCGGATGGCGACCCGCGTGGGGTTGTACCCGAACTCCACGCCGCCGAAGTGAAGGGTGCCGAATTTCAGGAAATCCTCTTTCCGGGCCTTGTCCAGCGAGGAGAAGTCGTTCACGGACACCTCCCCGCGGAAGGTGGCCCGCGGGGGCGCGCCCTTCGGCGCGTCGACCGTGACGTCCCCCTCCGCCGATACAGATCCCCCCGTCAGGAGGATCTTCACCCTCTCCGTGTAATAGGGCTGCATCCGTCCGATCGGAACGGTCTTCGCCGCCAGTTTCCCACCCATCGAAAAAGGGTCGAGGGTGAGGGAACCCGCCAGGGAGAGGCTGCCTTCCTTGTCGTACCCGGCGGAGAAGGTGAACTTCCCCTTCCGGTTCTTCTCCGTGGCGACGTTCTCCGCTCGGAGCCGGATCCTGTCGAAATGAAGCTCGACGGGCGGATCGGTGGATTGATCCCCGAACCGGACGCTATACCGGTCGACCGCAACCTTTTTCAGCGTGGCGACCCATACCTTCTCCGGCTCTCCCCTCCCGACCTCGCCCTTCCGAAGCAGACCGAACGGGGTCGGCGTCGGAGTCGCATCGGGAAGGAGCCGGGCGACGTTCAGTTCACCCCCCGCGGAACGCCGGAGGGCCAGCGAACCTTTCGTCGTGGCGATTTCCCCCACCACGACCTGCTTCCGGTCGATGTCGATGTCCGCCCCCGTGATCGCGAACTCGGGTACGCTGAGGAAATCCTCCTTCTCCTCCCGCTGCCGCAGCCGCAGTCCCGCGATCCGCGACGCGAGCCCGGCCAGCCGGAACTCCGTCTTTCCTTCGGCGCTTTCGAAGCGGTATCCGGTCCGGGCGCCAAAGATCCCGCCGGTGACGTCGAACCGCACGGCCTCCGCGTAATACGGTGAATATTTTTTCAGGACCAGGTTGTCGATGGCGACCGAACCTTCCGATGCGACGGGGGAAAGGGAAAGGGTCCCTTTCAGGTCGAAGGACTCCGCGGACTCCGTGGAGAAGGACACCCGGGCGTCGGCCTTCTTCCCCTCCTCGGTTGTCAGGCGGTCCGCCTCGATGCGGATTATTCCCAGGGCAGTCCGGAAGGGCGTCCCCCGGGAGGCATCGGAGAACCGGACCTTTCCGCCGGAAAGGCGGATCGATTCCACCGAGATCGCGCCCCCGGGTTCTTTCCCCGTGGACACGGAAGGCGTCCCACCTACGGATCCTGTCGACGTATTTTCCTTTTCTTTTTGGGGAATTAATACCATAAGGTTCAACGTTCCGTTCCGGTCGAGCGCGGCGTCGATCTCCGGGTCCTTCACCGTGATGTCGGCGAGGTGGAAATCCCGGGCGACCACGTCGGACGGGTTGAGCGCAACGTGGACCAGCGGAATCCAGACCATGGGAGTCTTGTCGCTCCCCAGGATGCGTACCTCCCGGAGGCTCGCCTCCCCCTCCACCCGGAGGGCGGGTGGTTTGTCCCTGTATGCGATGTAGGTAACCACCACCTTCAGGTCGAGGAATGCGGAAGGGACCTCGTACTTCCGTCGGACGGGCAGGTATTCGAGGTATTGCGTGATGTCGAGGTTCGCCACGTTCAGGTTGAGCACGGTCTCGCGCGTGTCGTGCAACGGCCGGGTCTTCCCGTGGAAGGAGACCGTCTTGCCGTTGACCAGGGCGGAGAAGGAGGGCTGGGTGAACAGTTCGACGTAATGCGGCATGTTCGACAGGAACGGGATCGCGATCCGGATCTCCCGCACCTCGTGCCGGGTCTTCTTCGGGCCGTCGTCGAAGTCCACGCTCCCGTCCACGATCCGGATGTTGTTAAAGGAAAACCTGAAGGGTTTGGATTCCTCCTTCGGTTTTTTCGAGAATTCCTCGATCAGATCATTGAAGTTATATGAACCGTCCGGCCTCCGGATGATGTTCACATAGGGGCGCGTGAAACGGACCTCCCGCAGAACGGGTCCGCCCCGATAGATGGAGGCAAGCTGCAAGTCCGTGTGTATCTCGCCAGCGGAGACCCAGGTCCCGGTCCCGTCCCGTTCCGCGATCGAGAGGTCCCGTACGGTGACGGACAGGTCGAAGGGATTGATCCGGACTTCCCGGATCGTCGCTTTCCGGTGGAGGCTTTCGGTGAGGGTTTTCGACAGGGTGTTCCTTAGTATCCCGGGAAGGACCAGGAAACCGAACAGGGTGTAGGCGAGGAGTACGGCGACTCCCGCTATCGTTCCCTTCCGGAGGGAGGGACTCGAGCGGGCTCGCGTGACCCGGTCCATGGCGATTCCCCTCCCTGGTTTCGCGGTCTCCCACCCCCATATGATACATCCACGAAAATCAATGGAGACATGCCGTTTACGCGGCATCCTCCATCGCGGGGGAATATCTTCCGTACCGGGCCGCACCGTTCAGTTTCGACCGGCGAAGGAACGCCGCCTGCGCCGCCGCGACGTTTGCCCCATCCCCTTTCCAGGCCTTCAGCACCGGGTCCTGCAGCGCCCTCCCGTAGGAGAAAGCGAGCTCCCAGGGGTGCGCTCCCTTCGCGTTCATCGCGCTCAGGTGTTCCGTCGCCTGCCGCGGGGTCTGACCCCCGGAGAGGAAAACGATCCCGGGCACCGCCGAGGGGACCACCCTCCGGAGCGTCCGGACCGTCGCCTCGGCCACCTGCTCCACGCCCGCCTGGACCGGGCACTTCTTTCCGGAGATGACCATGTTGGGTTTCAGGAGGGTCCCCTCGAGGTGAACCCGGTGGCCCGCCAGTTCCCCGTAGACCAGGGACAGCGCCTCCGTGGTCACCTCCTCGCACCGCTCGATCGGGTGTCCCCCGTCCATCAGGACCTCCGGCTCCACGATGGGGACGAGCCCCGCCTCCTGGCACAACGACGCGTACCTCGCCAGGGCGTGCGCGTTCGCCCTGAGGCAGCAGGAGGTCGGGATCCCGTCACCGATGTCGATGACCGCGCGCCACTTGGCGAACCGGGCGCCCTGCTCGCGGTATGTCGCGAGGCGCCCCCGCAGACCGTCCAGCCCCTCGGTGATCTTCTCCCCCGGAAATCCAGCCAGATCCTTCGCCCCCGCGTCCACCTTGATCCCGGGAACGATGCCCCGCCTTGCAAGAAGCCGCGGAAAGGGGGTCCCGTCGCGGGTATTCTGCCGCATCGTCTCGTCGAAGAGGATGACGCCGCTGATGAAGTCGTCGATGCCGGGGGCCGTGAACAGCAGTTCCCTGTAAGCCCGCCGGTTTTCCTCCGTGGAGGAAAGCCCTATGGTGCCGAACCGCTTTTCGATGGTGGGTGCGCTTTCGTCCGCCGCGAGAATACCCTTTCCGGGTGCCACGAGGGATCGTGCGACCGCTTCGATTTCGCCTCTGTTCATCTTCCGGACCTCCGCATTCCCTTCGGTAGGGTTCGCCACGCGCTACAATGAAAAGATTCCCGCCATGACGCCGTGGATTCAGGTACCGGCATGGGTCGGCAACCCACGGACCGGCGGCACCATCTACAGGGAAGGCGGGGGAGACTTGGGACGGAGGGGAATCAGGATGTCCGGACGGAAGGAAGATCCGGTTCTGGTCTATTCCACGGAGCGCGGGCTGGTCTGCCCGTTATGCCGTCTTCCCGCAGCGAAGTGCCTCTGCCGGAAGGAGGCGCCCCCCCCGAAGGGCGACGGTGTCGTTCGTGTCCGCCGGGAGACGAACGGCCGAAGGGGGAAAACGGTGACCACCGTGGAGGGGGTTCCTCTCCCGGGCGGCGCCTTGCGCGACCTCGCCACGGAACTGAAGCGCCGCTGCGGGACCGGGGGCACGTTGAAGGACGGGGTGATCGAAATCCAGGGGGATCACGGGGAATCCATCGTCGCCGAACTGACCCGGAAAGGATTCACCGTGAAACGGACCGGGGGTGGAAAATCTTGACCGCCATTTCGCGGGAACACTCCGTGGCGCGGATGCTGCCCGACGTGACGATGACGGCCGGGGATGGTCGGGTTGTGAATCCGGGCGACTATCGCCACCGGAAGCACCTGGTGCTGATCCTCCTTCCGGATCCGCCCGTCGCCTCCGGCACCCCGGTTCTGCCTTCCCTTTCCGCGCGGTACGCGGAGTTCGCCGGGGAGAACGCGGAGGTCCTGGCGGTGTTTCCCGCCTTCCCGCCGGATTCCCCCGCTCCCGACCGCTACCCTTTTCCGGTTCTCGAGGATCGGGATGGAACGTTGTCCAATACGCTGTCGGAACGGCGCGTGCCCGGAATCCCGCGGTCCACGGTGTACGTGGCCGACCGGTACGGGGAGATCTTCCGGTCCTTCGACGTCGCGGTGGGGGATCCCCTCCCGCTGGAGGAGCTCCTCTCCTGGATCCGATTCCTCGAGCGCCTCTGCCCGGAGTGAGGCGTCCCGGACGAACCGGCGTAGGTTGCGCCGGTGGAACCCGGTGTCACCGGAGGCGCACTTTCCTTCCGTCCGACACGGTGTCGCCGGGGTGAAGGACGACCGTCTCCCCTTCCGCAAGTCCCGACAGAACCTGGGCGGCGAGCCCGTTCCGCTTCCCCGCCTCCACCGGACGGATCTTCGCGCGGCCCTTCTCCACCACGTAGACGGCGAACCGGTCCCCGGATCGGAAGACCGCCCCGGCCGGGACCTGCAGCACCTCCTTCTCCTCCCAAAGAATGAAGCTTGCTTCCAGCCGGTACCCGTCCCCGATCTTCCCCCATCGATCGCGCGGCGATGTGAAATCCACGATCACCAGGACCCGCTGCTCCTCCACCCCGAGTGCGGATACCTTCGTGAATCCGACGGGCTCAACCACCCGGACCTTCCCTTCCAGAAGGCCCTCGCCCCCCCAGCGCTCGAAGCGCACCGGGGTGCCGGGGTGGATCCGCACCGCGTCCGCGGAGAGGACGTCCACCTCGACCTCGAGCCGGCCGGGGTCCCCCACGTCCAGCAGCGGAGTCCCCGCCGGGACGACGCCTTCGCTCTCGTGGCGCACCGCCAGCACCCTGCCCGCGATTGGCGACCGGACGATCATCTTCTCGCGTCCTTTTCCCCCCGACTCGCCGGCCCTGGTCAGGGCTGCCTTCGCCGCTTCCACCTCGTGCCGTGCGGCGTCGGCCGCTTCCGTCGCGGATCCCTTCTCCGCACGGGCGCGCTTGGCCTCCGATTCGACCTGCTCCAGGGTGTCCCTGGGAGTCAGCCCGGCCTCCGCCAGTTTCCGCGTCCGGTCGAGCCGGGCCACTGCGTATTCTTCCGACGCGGCCGCCTCGCGGACCCTCTCCCCGGCCGCCCGGAGGGCTGCCTCCGCCGTGGCCGCCCGGGCTTCGGCGATGGCGCGGGTCCGCGGGTCGAGCGCCTCCGCCCGCAACGGTTCCAGGGTCGCCAGCGCCTGGCCCTTGGCGACGGGATCCCCGACCTCGAGCCCCACCCGCCTCGCGTACCCGGCGACCGGCGCGGAAATGACGAACCGCTCCAGAAGGCGGGTCTTCCCCTCCTCGTCCACGGTGACCCGCAGGGGGCCTCTTGAGACGGTCGCCGTGTCGACGGGGACGGGGCGCGGCAGGAACGCCCACACGATGGCCAGGGTCGCGAGGAGAAGCAGGGCCGCAAGCAGGATGCGCTGTCTCCAGGGCATGGTTAGTGTCCCGTCACTCCCTCGCCTTCAGGACCGCCACCAGGTCGAGGTGGTCGAGGCGGTGCCGCACCAGCAGTCCCGAAAACAACGCGGAAACGACCACCACCAGGGCCGCGAAGCCGTAGCTGGATGCGGCCATGACCAGCGGTACCCGGTAGAGGTCGGACTTCATCTGCTCCGCGATGTACGCCGCCAGCCCCTGTGCGATGAGAAACCCCACCGGAATCCCCGCGGTGGTCAGGACGCCGATTTCCCCGAGCAATATGTACGAGATCTCTCCCCGCGTGAATCCCAGCACCCGCAGGCTCGCCAGCTCCCGGCTCCGCTCGGAAAGGGCGATCCGGGCGCTGTTGTACACCACGCCGAACGCGATGGTGCCGGCGAGCAGCGTGATGACGAAGGTGAACAGGAGCAGCGTCCCTCCCATGGTCTCGTAGAAGCTGCGGATCGCGTCCTCCCGCACCACCGTGCCCGCCACGCGGGGCATCTCCCTGAGGGCATCGTACACCTTCCCGCGGTCCTCGCGGTCTGCGGATAGAAAGGCTCCCGAGATCGCGTTCCCCTCCCCGAGGAGGCGGTTGAGGGCGTCCAGTTCCATGTATGCGTTGATCCCGAAATATTCCCCGACCAGTCCCGCCACCCGCACATCCCGGACGGGCCGGCTTCCCTCCAGGACCTCGATTGTGACCTTGTCCCCCGGTCGCACGCCGAGGCGGTCCGCGAGATAATCCGTGAGGACGACCCCTTCCGCGGGCATCCGCAGGGGACGGAGCCGGGTGTCCAGGACCCGGTGCAGGTTCCCCTCGCGCGGGAATCCCTGGACAGAAATCCGCCAGCTCCGGTGTCCGCGGCGGATCCTCGCGGAGACCGACCGGAACGGCTCCCCGTGGCGTATGCCGGGAAGGCTGCGGAGCTCCGACAGCGCCCTGGCCGATGCGGGCTCGAGGAAGGAGACGGTCAGGTCCTCCCGCTGCGACAGCCGGAACTGCGTGTCGACCATGAACCCCACCGCATCCTCCTGGACGTTCCCCAGCATGAGGATGGCGCATGCGAAGCCGATTCCGAGGATCGACAGGGCCGCCTTCGCCGGCCGGCGTCCCAGGTTCCGGGCGATCATCCGCGCAGGCTGGGAAAGGATCCGCCGCAGCCCAAGCCGCTCCGCCAGCGTTACCCGGAACCGCTCCGGCGCCTCCGCGCGCATGGCCTCCGCGGGAGGGAGGAGCGCCGCCTTGCGCACCGCCTGCACCGCCCCCAGCACGGCGGAAGCGACGCTGACGATCCCCGCCGAAACCGCCACGACGGGGCGCAGCTCGTAGTGCAGGTACGGGAAGCTGTAGAAGGCCATGTACATGCGCGTCATGCCCCTTCCGAGCCATGCCCCGGCAACGAGCCCACCCGCCACCCCGACGATCACGATCAGGACGATCAACTTCACGTAGTGCCATCCCACGTCCGTGCTGGAATAGCCGAAGGCCTTCAGGATACCGATCTGGTCCCGTTGCAGGCTGACCAGGCGGCTCACGACCACGTTCAGGAGGAACGCGGCCACCCCCAGGAAGATGACGGGGAAGATCGAGGCGAGGGTGCCCAGCTGCCGGAACTCCTCGGTCAGGTACCGGTGGGACACCTGGTCGTCCCGCGAGTACGCACCGAGCCCGCCGTACTGCGAGAGCAGTCGATCGATCCGATCGATCACGTCCTGCTGGGAGGCGCCCGGCGAGAGGGTCGCGAGGAGGTCGTTGAAGGCTCCCTCCATCCCGTATGCGGCGGCAAGGCTCTTCCGCCCCATCCACAGCACGCCGTACCGCTTGTGATCGGGAAAGATCGATCCCGGGGCGACCTGGTACACGTATTCCGGCGTCAGGCCGACTCCGACGATCCGCAGGCTCTTCCGCTTCCCGTTGATGACCGCCCCGATCCGGTCTCCGGGATTCAGCCGGTGCGCCAGGGCGAAGGCGTCGCTCGCCACCACCTCGTCGTCCCGCCCCGCGGCGACGGACCGCCCCTGCTTCAGGTACAACCCGTTCAGCAAAGGTTCGGCGCCGTCCGGCACGGATACCAGCAGGCCGCGCACCGGCTCCGGGAATCCCGCCACGTCGAGGTTCGCCGTCGCCACGACGCGCGTCTCCACGCGGTCCACCCCGGGAATCGCCCGTGCAGCGTCGGACAGGCTCTCGGGGGCCCGTTTCAGGGGCGCGAATACCTCGGCGAACCGGTAGTCGCGGTAGAAGACCGCACGCGTCTCTCTCAGGGAGTCCAGGGTACTGAGGGAGATAACGAAGGTGGCGACGCCGCTGACGATGACCATTGCGATGGCGAGGGCCTGCCCCTTCATCCCCCAAAGGTCCCGAAGCAGCATCCGGCGCAGCGCCTTCATGGGCTCACCACCGCATCTCCCGCGCCGACTTCTTCCGCTCGTTCCGCGTCGCCGAGTGGATGACCCCCGAGGTGACCCGGATCACGCGGTCCGCCATCTCCGCGATGTCCGCGTTATGGGTGATCAGCGCCATGGTGGTCCGGAGCTCCCGGTTGACCCGCTCCAGCGCCTCGAGGACGACGATGCCGGTGGCGGCGTCCAGCGCCCCCGTCGGCTCGTCGCACAGCATCACCAGGGGGCGCTTGGCGATGGCGCGGGCGATCGCCACGCGCTGCTGCTCCCCGCCGGAGAGCTGCGCCGGGAAATGGTCCAGCCGGTCCGCGAGCCCTACGCGCGCCAGGGCCTCTTCCGGCGGCATCGGCTCCGCCGCGATGTCGGTCACCACGGCGACGTTTTCCAGGGCGGTCAGGCTGGGGATGAGGTTGTAGAACTGGAAGACGAACCCGACGTGGCGCCGGCGGTATTCGGTGAGCTCCCGCTCCGTCGCGCGCGTCAGGTCCTTCCCGCGGTATTCGACGGATCCGCCCGTGGCGGTGTCCAGGCCACCGAGGATGTTGAGGAGGGTCGACTTGCCGCTGCCGGAGGGGCCCAGGAGGACGACCAGCTCCCCGGGGTAGAGGTCGAGGTCCACGCCGCGGAGGGCGTGCACCTGCACCTCCCCCATTTGATACACCTTGGTGACGCCTCGCGCCCGGAAGACGGGTTCTTCTGCCGTGGGCCGGTCCGCCGCTTCCGTCCCCGCTTCCCTCATGGCGCCGTCCCCGCTGCTACCCGTGCTGCGTTGCCCGATGCGTCCGTACGACGACGACACGCGCTCCTGCCTCCATTCTCTGGAGGGGGGGGCGTGGAGTCAAGCGAAGGAAGGTCTCAACAAAAAGGGCCGGAGGTTTCCCCCCGGCCCGTCGGTCTGCGGCTGGAAATTCCCGGATCGCGTTGCCCTACTCGTAGACGCCCGCGCCCGCCAGAACGTTCTTCCCCGGCACGCGATAGACGTAGGTGACCTTCTTCCGCGGCTTCGGGTCCCCCGGATTGATCCACATGTACTCGACCCACCCTTCTCCCTTCCCCTTCGCCACCCCCACCATCTCCACGAAGAGGAGCTTCCCGGGGTCGCCCTTGTCCTTCATGTCGAGGACGTTCTTCCCGATCAGCGCCGGGCTCATGGGGTGGGCGATCATCTTGCCGTCGAGGTCCATCAGGAACACGTAGGTGTCCTTCCACACGAACTTGCCGTCCTTCTTGTTGACCTCGGCGATCGCGGCCTCCACCCCCTGGTCCGCGGCCATCTTGCCCGCTTCCTTGGTCTTGGCCACGCACTCGTCCTTCGTTGCACCATCTGCCGCCATCGCGACGCCCGCGAGGCACAGGATGACCGCGATGCCCATTGCGACCTGCGTGAATTTCTTCATCCGTCGTCCTCCTTTCGGTAATTGAGAAAACGTTGGTATCCGAACTGCCGCCCGGCTGCTGCCCAACCGCATAGATGGCCCGTATGGGATTACTGTACCAGAAGACCGCGCCTTGCAACCGGTCCGGTGCAATCATTTCCGCGCAGGTGCGGAGGGGGCGGGGTCAGACGGTCCGGAAGTGGTCGCACAGGAGCGCGGCAACCTTCCGGGACAGCAGGAGGCCGACGTGGGATGCCCGGACGACCGCCGCCCGCGCCCCTTCCACACGCGTCTCCTCCACCCGGACCATGCCGTCGTGGGGCTTTGCGATCCCGAGGAGCATCCCGGTCCCGAGCGGAAGGTCCCCCGCGACAACCAGCAGTTCCCTTCCCCCGGGCCATCGGGGGGCCCTCTCCACGATCCCGTCGCACGCCACCGTACCCATGACCCACCGTCCCGCGCCGTGCCGGGCGAGTTTCCTCCCCACCGTGCTCCCTGCCATCGGCGTCCCCAGCATCGCCACGCGGCCGGGGCGGGAAAGGTCCCCCTCCTCGAGCATCCGGGCGATCACGATACCCCCCAGGCTGTGCCCGACGAGGTGCACCCGCGCGCCACCCGCCTCCTCGACGGCGACCCGGAGTGCCTTCGCCGCCTTCGAGAGATCGCCGCGCCAGGATGGGTACCGGAAATAGACCGGCCGGAAACCGGCCTGTGCCAGCCGACCCCCCAGCACGCGCATCTCGCTGCCCATCATCCAGAGCCCGTGGACCAGAACGACGGGATCGCCGCCCCGGCGGCCCCGGTTTTCCTTGCCCGCCATGCCGCCCTCCCGGCCGGGATTATACCCCATCGTGTGGTGATAGACTGGCCCGGTGACCGGACACGTAACCCTGCCGACATGGGCACTGGCCGCTCTCCTGCTGCTCGCGGCCCTCGGCGCCGTCGACCGCCTCCTCGTTCCCGGGGCCCGCTGGTTCGTCCGGCGGCGCGTCACTATCGTGCTGGAGGAGATCGGCAAGCGCCTGCACCTCGAGATCCGCCCCTTCGCCCTCACGAAGCGCCAGGTCCTCGTCGACCGGCTTGTGTACGACCCGAAGGTCCTCGAATCCGCGTGGGAGTACGCGCGGGAGAAGGGGGTTCCGAGGGAGATCGTGATGTCCGACGTGCGCAAATACGCGGCGGAGATCGTCCCCGCCTTCAACGCGTACGTCTACTTCCGGGTCGGATACTGGCTCGCCCGGCGCGCTGCACGCGCGCTGTACCGCGTCCGCACGGGGTTCACCGACGAGGAGGGGCTCTCCCGGGTGGACCCGAAGGCGAGCGTCGTGTTCGCGATGAACCACCGCAGCAACATGGATTACATACTCGTCGCGTATCTCGCCGCAACCCGGACGGCCCTCTCCTACGCCGTCGGCGAATGGGCGCGGATCTGGCCGCTCCAGACACTCGTGCGGTCGATGGGTGCGTACTTCATCCGCCGCGACTCGCGGAACCCCCTCTACCGGGTGGTGCTGGAGCGGTACGTGGCCATGGCCACGGAGGGCGGCGTCGTCCAGGCGATCTACCCGGAGGGCGGCCTGACGAAGGACGGCGCGCTCCGTCCGCCCCGGCTCGGCCTGCTCGACTACATGACCCGTTCCTTCGACCCGTCCGCCGGCCGGGACATCGTCTTCATCCCGGTGGGGATCAATTACGACCGTACGTTCGAGGACCGCAGCCAGGTGCTCGCCTCTGCCGGGGGGATCCCCCGGCCTGGGATCGCAGCGGTCGCCTCCACCTCGCTCCGTTTCGTTCTCCGGAACCTCTCCCTGATGCTTCGCGGCCGGTGGCACCGCTTCGGATACGCCTGCGTCAATTTCGGTTCCCCCCTTTCAATGCGGGCGTTCTGCAGGGAGCGGGGGATCGACCCGCGGGCCCTCTCGCGCGAGGACCGTTTCCGGGAGGTGGAGGCTCTGGCCGCGGCGCTGATGGGAGCCGTGGGGAAGGTGATCCCCGTTCTCCCGGTTCCCCTCGTGGCCACCGTCTTCCTCCGGGAACCGGCGGTGCGGCGCAGCGAACTGGAGCTGAAGGCGGAGGCGCTCCGGCTGATCGGGGAGCTGGAGCGGGCGGGGGCGCACGTATACATCCCGCGGGCGGACCAGGATTACGCCGTCACCGTGGGGCTGCGGATGCTCACCCTGAGGAAACTGGTAGCAGAATCGGACGGTCTCTACGCCGCGGTGCCGGGAGAGGTCCCGCTCCTCTCGTACTACGCCAACTCGATCCGCCATCTCCTCTCGGAAGACATCCGCCCCTGTTAGAATGGTCCGACAGCACCGGATACCGGCAGACACGGGAGAGGCCGCGATGAAACACCAGGGGCACGAGCAGCTGGCGCAGGACCTGAAAACGTACGGGATCCTGAACCCGGAGGCGGTATGGTGGAACCTTCCTCCTTCCGCCCTGGTCGAATTCTCCCTGCGCCGCAGGGAAGGACACCTTGCGGAAACCGGCCCCCTCGTCGTGCGAACCGGGGAGTACACGGGCCGTTCCCCGAATGACCGGTTCTTCGTCCGGGAACCGTCCAGCGAGCCGCGCATCGGGTGGGGGAAGGTGAACCGGCCGTTCGACCCGGAGAAGTACGAATCCCTCCGGGCGCGCCTTCTCGCCTACCTGGAGGGGAAGGAGCTCTTCGTACAGGATTGCTACGTGGGGGCCGACGCGGAGCACCGGCTTCCCGTCCGCGTCGTCACCGAGACGGCGTGGCACAGCCTCTTCGCCCGGAACATGTTCCTCCCCGAACCGGACCCGGAGAGGCGGTCCCGCATCGCACCGGGATTCCTGGTTCTCAACATCCCCGGGTTCCATTCCCGTCCGGAGATGGACGGGACCCGCTCGGAGGTCTTCATCCTCATCCACTTCGGCAGGAAGGAGATCCTGATCGGCGGGACGCTGTACGCGGGAGAGATCAAGAAATCCCTCTTCACCGTGATGAATTACCTTCTGCCGGGGAGCGGCGTCCTGCCGATGCACTGCGCCGCCAACTACGGGAAGG
>JAGGAJ010000161.1 GCA_017889845.1 Deltaproteobacteria bacterium | reverse complement strand
ACGGTTCCCCGTCCGGTGCTACCGCTGTTTCCCCGGGGGCTGGACGTTCCGGTGACGCGCTGGTTCGTCTGCGGCGTTCCCGCCGCCCGACCGGTTGTCGATCTCACGCCGGCAACGTTCTGCCCACCCGTGGCTGCCGGCCGTCCCCCGCCGCTGCGCGTCGTGACCGTACCCGCCGCGATCGGCTTGTTCCAGCGCGCGAGGCGGGTGTCGGTGCGGGAGAACGTCGATCGGGCCGCCGTCCGCCCCGGCTGGGCCGGGACCCACCGGATGTAGCGGCCGTCGTTCACGAAGCGCACGTTGCCGGGATAGTAATACCCGTACCGGTACGAGTACGGATAGCCGCCATAGTAGAATCCCGCCGAGAAGAACGCGTTGAAGGGACACCAGACCCAGCCGTACGCGGGGTACGAAACCCACCCTCCGTAATGGTAGGGCCACCAGCCCCACGGTTCGTATCCGACCCAGTTCCAGCCGTACGGGTACACCCAGGACCATCTGCCGTAATAGTAGGGGGACCAACCGTCCGACACGTACGGCCGCCAGACGTATCCGTATTCCGACGTCTGGACCCACTCCCCGTACTCCCGGAGTTCGGTGGCCGCCGCCTGGGGTATCCCCGCCTTCTGCTCCGCTTCGGACAGCGTCGCCTCGGGCTCCGGCTCCGGGGCGGCTTGGCTGGTGGCGCTAACCCGGACCTCCTTGCCGATCGCCGCCTCCTCTCCCGCCTTCACGGTCACGGGCTGGGCCCCTTCCTTGACGACGCTTCCCTCCCCGCGGCGAACGCGGAGTTTCGTCTCGACGCCGTCGACGGTCACCCAGTACAGGCCCGGGGCGTCCAGCCGGACGTCCCGGTTCCCGGGGACCTTCACCGCCACGGGCGCGAAGTCCTCCTTCGGAAGGGAGAAGGCCACCTGGCCGGCCCGGAGCCGGAAGGAGGCCCTCTGCTCGCCGAGCTGCCGGACGTCCACCTCGGCGCCCTGCTCAAGGAGAAGGAACTGGCTCCCGCGGAACTGGAGCTCCGCCTCGGAACCTTGCGGGACGCTCACCCGCGCGCGCTCCGCCACGGGGGAATTGTTGGGGTACTCCTCCCAATCGCCGGAATCGGCCGGCCGGACCCACACCGTTCCCTTGACGATCTTGAGACGGGCGACGGCGGTGGACGGGATGTTCTCGTCGTCCGTTCCGGTCTCCGCGGCGAGGGACGGGGCCGCGGGGATCGAGAAGACGATCAGGAGAAGAGCTGCCAGCGCGGTGCTACGGTATGCTTTCACAGGCTCCCACTCCCTTCCGGGGCTCTGGTGACCCCTTCCGGTGATACGGAGGATCCAACGTCTTCATTCACGGTACACAGCTATATTTTATACCCTCCCCGGGAAAATGGGTCCCGCGGGCGACCTGTCCGGTTCCTCGCGCCGCACGGCACATTCCGGGCCAGGGCAACCGCGAAGGCTCGGGGATCATCCAAATCAGGAATGGAACCTGTTTGAGGGGTGCGGGTGAACGCCAATCCGCCGGGAACCGGCGTGCGGGGGGAGATCCGATGAAGGGCAGCCGGAGGGAAGCGGCCGTGGGAGGGATCCTCGTCGGCCTGATGGCCGTCGTGGTCGTCTTTTTCTGAACGACGGAGGAAGCCTGGCCGGGGACACCGCCGGGCATGGGAGGCGTTCCGATGAAATCGGATCCGGTCCCGGGGGACGGGACGACGGCGACCATCGAGGCGATCGGGCGGTTCAACGAGGCGTTCGCCCGCCACGACGTCGACGGCGTGATGCATGCGATGACGGAGGATTGCGTCTTCGAGAACACGTGCCCGCCCCCGGATGGGGAGCGGTACGAGGGGCAGGGGCCGGTCCGGGATTTCTGGGAGCGCTTCTTCCGCTCCTCTCCGACGGCGGTCTTCGAGACGGAGGACGTCTTCGCCGCCGGGGACCGTTGCGCGGTCCGGTGGCTATACCGGTGGGTGGACGGCGAGGGAAAGCCGGGCCACATCCGGGGCGTCGACGTCTTTCGCGTCCGGGACGGCAAGGTGTCGGAAAAACTCTCCTACGTCAAGGGTTGAGCCCGGGCGGAACCGTCACGCCCGGTGGTTGTCGATGAGCGGAAACGTCTTTCCGAAGACGTACGGTCGCGCCCGCACGAGGAAGTCGTGGGGGAAACCCAGCTCCACCCGGCTGGCCGCATCGAGCTCCGAAAGGTGTTCCGGACCGAGGGTCACCTCGAGGCACCCGAGGTTGTCCGCAAGCTGCGTGACGGTCTTCGCGCCCAGGATCGGGACGACCACCCCGTAAGGCTGTTGCCGTACCCACGCCAGGGCCACCTGGGACGGCGTGCTCCCGGTTTCCTTCGCCACCTTCGAAGCAGCCTGCGCGATGCGCACGCTCCGGTCCGTCACGTTCGCCTCCGCCCACGTCTCGTCTTTTTCGTACCTCGCGCCCGTCGGCCGGTCCTTCGGGGACTTGTACTTTCCCGAGAGCACGCCGCCGCCGAGCACGCCCCACGGGGTCACGGCGATGTCGAGGGCTTTCGCCATCGGCAGGAGGTCCCGTTCCGGAGTCCGGTCCGCCAGGCTGTACTGGATCTGCAGCGCCGCGAACGGGGACCATCCCTTCAGCGTGGCGATCGTGTTCGCCTGCGAGACGATCCACGCGGGGGCGTCGGAGATTCCCACGTACAGGACTTTCCCCGCCCGCACGGCGTCGTCGAGGGCGCGCATCATCTCCTCGACCGGCGTCATGAAATCGAACGCGTGTACCCAATAGAGGTCGATGTACTCCGTCCCGAGGCGCGAAAGGCTCGCCTCCAGCGACTGGACGAGGTTCTTCCGGTGGTTGCCGCCGCCGTTGGGGTCGTCGGGGCGCATGTTCAGCGTGTACTTCGTTGCCAGGACGAACCGCTCCCGGCGCCCTTTCAGGAACTCTCCGGTGTACTTCTCGCTCGTTCCGTTGGTGTACAGGTTGGCGGTGTCGACGAAGTTCCCGCCCGCCTCCGCGAAGGCGTCGAAGATCTTCCGGCTTTCCTCCTTCGTGGCCCCCCAGCCCCACTCCTCTCCGAAGGTCATCGTCCCGAGGCACAATTCGGACACCCTGAGTCCCGTGTTCCCCAGCAGCCTGTACCGCATCGCAAGCGTCCCCCTTTCGGTCGAAACGGATCGTTCGGATTTCCTCTTAGATGGCGGGAGGGGTCCGTTGGACTCCGCGGGAAAAACTTCCGGCACGGTGGGTACATCCAAAGATGGAGCGGGACACAGCAAAGGTTCCGCACCGGAGGAAGATGGACATGGCGTCCGGAGCGAGGAAGGTGGCGGACATCATCGAACCCCAGCCGGTCATCGAGGGGGCGGGGGTGAAGCTCCGACGCAGCATCGCAACGAGGCGGCTGAATTATGTGGACCCGTTCCTGCTGTTCGATCACTTCGGATCGGATGATCCCCGCGACTACCTCCCCGGATTCCCGATGCACCCCCACCGCGGGATCGAGACGGTCACGTACATGCTGGCAGGACTGGTGGACCACAAGGACAGCATCGGGAACGCGGGGACGATCGGCGCCGGGGACGTGCAATGGATGACCTCGGGCGGCGGGATCCTCCACGAGGAGATGCCGAAACCGAAAGAGGGGAAGATGGAGGGATTCCAGCTCTGGGTGAATCTCCCGGCGCGTCTCAAGATGAGCCGTCCCCGGTACCAGGAGATCCCGGCGGCCGCGATTCCCGTGGCGCGGCGGGCGGACGGCGTGACGGTGAGGGTGGTGGCGGGCGAGTCGGAAGGGGTCCGCGGACCGGTGACGGAGATCGCGGCGGACCCGGAGTACCTCGACGTCACGGTGCCGTCGGGGACGGAGTACGTGCAGGCGGTCCCGGAGGGGCACGCGGCGCTCGCGTACGTCTTCGAGGGGGACGGGGTGTTCGGCGAAGAGGGGGGGCAGGTGGTCCCTTCGCCCCGGATGGTCGTCTTCGGGGATGGAGACCGCGTCCGGGCGAAGGCCGCGGGGAAGAAACCTTTGCGGTTCCTGCTCCTCTCGGGCAAGCCGCTGGGGGAGCCGATCGCCCGGTATGGCCCCTTCGTGATGAACACGAAGGAGGAGATCGAGCAGGCGCTCGAGGACCTGCGGAAGGGGACCTTCGTCTGGCGCTAATCGCCCCCGAACCGGTCCGCGTAGTCCGTATCCTGGCGCAGGGCCTCCTCCTCGATCCGGATCCGCTGGCGCAGCACCGCGAGGTTGGCGAGGGAGAAGAAGACGAGGGTGGCAGGCGCACGCACCAGCAGCGGGAGGATCAGGAATTCCAGCACGATGACGAGGTAGTTCGGGTGGCGTAGGAACCGGTACGGGCCCGACCGCACCACCCGGGCGCCCGGGACGACGACGACACGGGTGTTCCAGTACTCCCCGAGGGAGGCGATCGCCCAGTACCTGAGGAACGTGACGGCCCCCAGGGCGGCGAGGCAGCCCGCCGTCCGGAAATCCATCGGA
>JAGGAJ010000160.1 GCA_017889845.1 Deltaproteobacteria bacterium | reverse complement strand
CCCAGCCGCCGGATCACCTCGTGGGCCTTTTGCGGCCTGCAGGTGATGATCAGCGTTCCCTCGCTGATCGACGAATACGGGTCGAGGCCGAACAGCTCGCACACCATCCGGACGGCGTCCTGCACGATGATCTTGTCCTTGTCGATGGTCATGCCGACACCGGACGCCTGGGCGACCTCGACCAGGCCGCCCCACACGCCGCACTCGGTGGCATCGTGCATGGCGGTCACCCCGGCTTCCCGCACCCCGGCTTCCACCGCGGTGAGGGCGTCCTCCACCACCGACATCTGCCAGAAGATCTTCTCGGCCTCCCGCGCCGCGCTCTCCCCGTACCGCTGCGCCACCCGTTGCGGGAATGTGACGGCGAACAGTCCGGCGGCTTCGATGGCCGCCCCCTTGGTGATGATGACGACATCCCCCGGCCGGGCCATGTTCGGGGTGACATACCGGTCCTTGGGCCCGATGCCGATCACGGTGGCTCCGCCGATCATGGGGTATTCGCACCCTTCGTAGCGGCCGGTGTGCCCGGAAATGACGGCCATGCCGATCTTGTCGCACTCCCGGTGCATCACCGTCCACATCGCTTCGAAGCTCTCCCGTGTCATGGACAGGGGGAGATTCAGATCCATGGTGATGTACCGCGGGCGGATTCCCGAGGTGGCCGCGTCGGAAGCCAGGATGTGGACCGCGAACCAGCCGGAACGCTCCCACCCGTAGGGGGGCACAACGAATATCGGATCGGTGGTCGTCACCATCACCTGCCCGTTCCCCAGGTCGACGACCCCCACGTCCACGCCGTGCTGCGGGCCCACCAGGATTTCCGGGTGTTTCCGCCCCAGCTGGGGAAGGATGATTTCCTCGAAGATTTCTGAAGATACCTTGCCGATCTCAGGCATCTGCGGTTTCACGCGCGCCTCCCGTACCGAACACTATATCACCCCCCTCCGATGGGTTGCGACGGCGGCAGGCAGGGAGGAAGGTTCCTGCAACCCGCTATCGATTGGCGCCCTGTGTTTTAACCAGTAGAACTGTTTTGTACATTAAAACATTGACAGCCCCGCCAACGGAATCTAAAAAGATGGATATGTCCGGATCCCGCGCAGGAGGGAGCGACGAATGCAGAAGGACGAATCCACCGACAAGCTGAAGTGGGAGGCATGGGCGGAGCGGCACACCGACCCGGCGGACGTGCGGAAGAAGGACGAGGCGCTGGACGGCACCATCGTCCTGGACCTGAGCCAGGGGAACTTCGCCGGCCTGTTCTGCTCCTCCACGCTGGGGGAGTTCGGCGCGAAGGTGATCCGGGTGGAGCCGCCCGGCGGGGACGTGGCGCGGAAATACTCCCCGTTCGGGCTCAAGGTGCGCGACACCGGGTTCGCCTACATCGCCGAGGCGCGCAACAAGTACCACGTCACGCTGAACCTGGAAACGGAGAGGGGCCGCACGCTGCTTTCGTCCCTCGCCCGCAAGGCCGACTTCCTCGTCGAGACGTTCCCCGCCGACCACCTCGACCGCCTCGGCGTCGGGTACCGCCAGCTTTCCCGGGAGAATCCGGGGCTCATCTACGTGGCGATCAACACCTTCGGGCTGTACGGCGAGGAGGCGTCGAAGGGGAGGAGATCCTCCGACGTGGTGGCGCAGGCGCTCTCCGGGCTGGTCAACATCACCGGGCAGCCGGAGAACGGGGGGCCGTCGGAGCACGCGGTCCCGACCAAGCACGGCAACTGGATGGCGTGGTACTCCGGCGGCGGCTTCGCCTCCTTCGCGGCGCTCTCGGCCCTCCACTTCCGCCACCGCACGGGGAAGGGGCAGCTGATCGACGTGTCGGAGGCGGAGTCGCTGATGCGCTTCCTCGACTACAACTGCCTCTGGTACCACGCGCTGGGGAAGAACCGGGAGCGGGTGGGGAACTTCGACCCCGCCGTCTTCCCGTACACCTACGTGCGCACGAAGGACGGGTACACCTTCCTCGCGGGGTTCAGCGACATCAACTGGTTCGCCCTGACCTCCATCATGGGGAACGAGGATCTGCGCGCGAAGTTTCCGTCGATCTTCGAGCGCCTCAAGCTCGAGAACGAGAAGCAGATCTTCGAGGCCCTCGAGACGTGGGCGAAGGAGTTTACCTCCGACGAGATCCTTTCGAGGGTGCAGGAGTACGACCGCACCGTCGGCAAGGGCGTGGTGGCCACGGGCCGCGTGAACACCCCGGAGGACACGGTGAACGAGGAGAACTGGTGGAAGCGCAAGGTGTTCAAGAAGATCATCGATCCGTACTACGGCGAGATCCTGCTGCAGATGCCGCCGTGGAAGATGTCGGAGACGCCGCCCCGCGTCAAGACCGTGTGCCGGCCGGTGGGCGCGGACAACGACTACATCTTCTCGAAGTACCTCGGGATCGGCCCGTCGGAGCTGTCGAGCCTGAAAGAGGAGGGCGTCCTGTGAACCCCGTCGCCGAGCGCACGATCGCAAGGAACGATTTCTTCGACTTCACCCGGGCGCTGTTCGACCTGAAGAAGGTCTTCGGGAAGCCCGAGGCCCTTTCCGACCTGCGCGTCATCGAGTTCGGGACCCTTTTTCTCGGCCCCGTCACCTCGACCTTCCTCGGGGAGTTCGGGGCGGAGGTGATCAAGGTGGAGCTGCCGGGGGCGGGCGACACGGCGCGCTCCCTCACGCCGTGGGGGCAGTTCTGGAAGAACGCCGCCCTGTCGTGGCTCTCCGAGTCGCGCAACAAGTACCACGTGGCGATCGACCTGCACAAGGAGAAGGGGCGGGACCTGTTCCTCGAGCTGATCTCCAAGTCCGACGTGGTGGTGGAGAACATGCGGGCGGGGACGCTGGAGCGGAAGTTCGGCATCGGGTACCGCCAGCTCCGGGAGGTGAACCCCCGGATCATCTACGCGGCCAACTCCGGCTTCGGGCAATGGGGGCCGTACACCACGGGCCGGGCGTCGTACGACGCGGTGGCGCAGGCGGTGTCGGGGCTGGCGAGCATCACCGGCTTCCAGGGCCACCCGCCGCTGAAGGCGGGGATCTGGATCGGCGACTACTACGGCGCCCTGATGTCGGCGGTGTCGATCCTGGCGGCCGTCAACTACCGCGACAAGACGGGCAAGGGGCAGTTCATCGACTTCTCCCAGTCGGAGAACCTGATCCGCGCGCTGGACTGGACGTGGGTCGCACACGGCCAGACGGGGAAGAACCGGGAGCGGTACGGGAACCGGGACCGGGCGATCGTCCCCGCGGGGGTATACCGGTGCGCGGACGGCTTCGTGGCGGTCAGCGCGCTGGACGACGGCGAGTTCCGCGGCCTGGCGAAGGCGATGGGGAAGCCGGGGCTGGCCGCGGAGGAGCGGTTCGCCACGGTGGAGGCCCGCCTCGTGGAGGAGCACGCCGGGGCCCTCCACGCGATGCTGTCGGAGTGGGCGGCCGGCCGGAAGGTCGCCGAGGTCGAGAAGCTGGGGACCGATCTGGCGTTCGGCGCCGCGGGGGTGAAGAAGGCGGAAGACCACTACCGGAGCCGGCACCTGCGGGAGCGCGGCTCGGTCTGGTCCGTGGACGACGCCATCTACGGAGAGGTGGTCGAGTACGGCCCGATCCCCAAGATGTCCGAGACGCCGGGCCGGATCAAGTGGGCGGGGAAGCCGGTCGGGTACGACAACGAGAAGGTGCTCGCCGAGATCCTCGGGTACGACTACCTCGGGATCCGGACGCTCGAGGAGGAGGGGATCATCGGGAAGTGGTCCAACATCATGGGCCGCAAGCCTCCCGAGGAGATGCTGCTGAAGGAGGAGTGACCCGCCGCCCCCGGCGACGGAGCGGAGCGAACAGGACCCGGTCGGCCACCGGGTCCTTTTTTTTGCCGCATAATGGGCGCGGGAGGGCGTGGGCGTGGGTACCGGCCCCGGGGAACTGCTCCAGGTGAAGACGGTTTCGCCCGTGCACGGCGGGTACGCGCTGGCGCGGGCGGAGGGGGTGGGCGTCCTCTTCGTCCGCTGGGCGCTGCCGGGCGAGGAGGTGCGGGTCCGGATCGGGGAACGGAAGCGGGACTACGCCTTCGCGGAAGCGGTGGAGATCCTCTCCCCCTCGCCGCACCGCGTGGAACCGCCGTGCGAGGTCTTCGGGGAATGCGGCGGATGCCAGCTCCAGCACGCCGGATATTCTTATCAGCTCTCCATGAAGCAGGACGTCCTGCGGGAAGCGTTCCGGCGGATCGGGCGGATGGAGGTCGTCCCGGAGATCGCACCCGCGGGCGCGCCGTTCGGCTACCGGTACCGCGGCCAGTTCAAGACCGACGGGGAGGCGATCGGGTTCTTCGCGGAGCGGTCCCGTCGTCTCGTCCCGGTGGCGCGGTGCCCGCTGATGGTCGATGCGATCAACCGGGCGCTGCATTCCCTGCGCGGCCTCGGTGGGATCGCGCCCGTCGGGGAGATCCACCTCGCGAGCGACGGGACCCGCGTGGCCGCCTGGCTCCCGGG
>JAGGAJ010000159.1 GCA_017889845.1 Deltaproteobacteria bacterium | reverse complement strand
TCCAGGGGGAGTACGGGTCGGAAGAAGCGCGCGCGGCCCGCATCGCGTTCCCGGCGTGGCGCAGCAGCACGTCGAGGCACGCCAGGGCAAGCGTGCGGTCCGTGGCCGGGCGGGGATCGGGGAAGAGCGCCGCCCGGTGCCGGTCGATGAAGCCGGTGTCCAGCTCCCAGGCGGCGTAGGAGGGATGCGCCGCCACGTTCTCCAGGAAACCGATGTTGGTGGCCACCCCCACCACCTGGCACTCGGAGAGCGCCTTCCGCAGCCGGCGCAGGGCGCTGGCCCGGTCGGTGTCCCAGACGACCAGCTTGGCGATCATCGGATCGTAGTGGATGCTCACCTCGTCCCCCTGCCGCACGCCGGTGTCGATCCGGACGTTGGCGCTCTCCGCGGGGGCGCGGAGATGGGCGAGCCGTCCGGTGGAGGGGAGGAAATCGCGGGCCGGGTCTTCGGCGTAGATGCGGGCCTCGATGGCGTGGCCGCCGATGGCGAGCTCCTTCTGCCCCCTGGGGAGCGGCTCGCCTGCCGCCACGCGGAGCTGCCACTCCACGAGGTCCTGCCCGGTGATCATTTCGGTCACCGGGTGCTCCACCTGGAGGCGGGTGTTCATCTCCATGAAGCAGAAGGAGCCGTCCTCGTCCAGGAGAAACTCTACGGTCCCCGCGCCCACGTATCCGATGGCGTGGGCCGCCGCCACCGCCGCCGCCCCCATCTTCGCCCGCAACGATGGCCTAACCCCCGGCGCCGGCGCCTCCTCCAGCACCTTCTGGTGACGGCGCTGGATGGAGCAGTCGCGCTCGAAGAGGTGGACCGCGTTCCCCTTCGCGTCGCGGAAGACCTGGACTTCCACGTGACGCGGACGGGCGAGGTACTTCTCCAGGAGGACGCGGTCGTCGCCGAAGGACGCAAGGGATTCCCGTTTCGCCGATGCGAGGGCGTCGTCGAACTCCTCCGGGCGCGCGACCGCCCGCATTCCCTTCCCGCCGCCGCCGGCGCTCGCCTTGATGAGGACCGGGAAGCCGATCCGGGCGGCCTCTTCCCGCAGGCGTCGCGGTTCCTGGTTTTCCCCGTGGTACCCGGGGACCAGCGGCACCCCGGCCTTCTCCATGATCTCCTTGGCGGCGCTCTTGGAACCCATGGAGCGGATCGCCACCGCGGGCGGACCGATGAAAACGATCCCCGCCCCCTCGCACGCCAGGGCGAAGCCGGCGTTCTCGGCCAGGAAACCGTACCCCGGGTGGATGGCCCGGGCGCCGCTGCGCGCCGCCGCCTCGAGGATGGCCTCGACCTTCAGGTAGCTCTCCCGCGCGGGGGCCGGTCCGATACGGTACGCCTCGTCCGCCGCCGCCACGTGGAGGGCGCCCGCGTCCGCGTCGGAATAGACCGCGACGGTACGGATCCCGAGGCGCTTCGCGGTGCGGATGATGCGGCAGGCGATCTCGCCGCGGTTGGCGATGAGGATCTTCTCGAACATGCCCCCGTCCCTCACTTGCGGCGTCACATCCGGAACACGCCGAATTCGGTTTTCTCCGGCGGCGCGTTCAGGGAGGCCGATATCCCCAGGCCGAGCACCATGCGGGTGTCGGCCGGGTCGATGATCCCGTCGTCCCAGATCCGGGCGGTGGCGAAGTACGGGTGCCCCTGGGTCTCGTACTGCTCCCGGATCGGTTTCCGGAACGCCTCCTCCTCCCCGGCGCTCCACGTCTCTCCCCGCGCATCCATCCCGTCCCGCTTCACCTGCGCGAGGACGCTCGCCGCCTGCTCCCCGCCCATGACGGAGATCCGTGCGTTGGGCCACATCCAGAGGAAGCGGGGTCCGTATGCCCGGCCGCACATTCCGTAGTTCCCCGCCCCGAAGCTCCCGCCGATGACGAGGGTGAACTTCGGAACCCTGGCGCACGCCACGGCGGTGACCATCTTCGCCCCGTCCTTGGCGATCCCTCCGGCCTCGTACCGGCTCCCGACCATGAAGCCGGTGATGTTCTGGAGGAAGACGAGGGGGATGCCGCGCTGGCAGCACAGCTCGATGAAGTGTGTCCCCTTCATCGCCGACTCGGAGAAGAGGATCCCGTTGTTCGCCACGATCCCCACGGGGTACCCCCAGACGCGGGCGAAGCCGCAGACGAGAGTGGTCCCGTAGAGCTGCTTGAACTCGTCCAGCTCGGAGCCGTCCACGATGCGGGCGACCACCTCCCGCACGTCGTACGGCTTGCGGACGTCGGCCGGGATGACGCCGTACAGTTCCGACGGATCGCACGCCGGCTCCACCGGCTCCCGGAGGGAGATCTCCATCCGCTTCCGCCGGTTCAGGCTCGCCACGGCGCGCCGGGCGAGGGCGAGGGCGTGCCCGTCGTTGACGGCGTAATGGTCCGTCACCCCGGAGGTGCGGCAATGGACGTCCGCCCCCCCGAGATCCTCCGCGCTCACCACCTCGCCGGTGGCCGCCTTCACCAGCGGCGGGCCTCCGAGGAAGATGGTCCCCTGCCGCCGGACGATGATGCTCTGGTCGGACATGGCCGGGACGTACGCCCCGCCGGCGGTGCACGACCCCATCACCACCGCGATCTGCGGGATCCGTTTCGAGGACATGACCGCCTGGTTGTAGAAGATCCTGCCGAAATGGTCCCGGTCGGGGAAGACCTCGTCCTGCTGGGGCAGGTTGGCCCCGCCGGAATCCACGAGGTAGATGCAGGGGAGGTGGTTGGCCTCGGCGATCTCCTGGGCCCGGAGGTGCTTCTTGACCGTGAGGGGGAGGTACGTACCCCCTTTTACGGTGGCGTCGTTGGCGACGACCATGCACTCCTGGCCGCAGACCCTGCCGATCCCGGTGATGATCCCGGCGCCGGGGACCTCGTCGTCGTAGAGCCCCCACCCGGCGAGCTGGGAGAGCTCCAGGAAGGGGGACCCCACGTCGAGGAGGTGCCGCACCCGCTCCCGCGGCAGGAGTTTCCCACGCTCCACGTGCCGGGCCCGGGACTTCTCGTCCCCGCCAAGCCGTACGCGCGCCACCTTCTCCCGCAGGTCGGCGACCAGGCCGCCCATGATTCCGGCGTTCCGGCGGAACTCCTCGGAACGGACGTCGATCGAACTCTTCAAGACGCTCATGTCGGGTCGGCTCCCCTTCCGCTTCTCACCGGCATCCGGCCCCTTCCCCGTCCCCGGTTTTATACCACAGCATCGGTATCTCAGTTCATAATTGCGGCAACTTGGCTGTACTTTTAACGGAGAGCGAAGCATGCCCTCGCAGGGGTGGTGCCGCGTGGGCCGACTGCAAGCTGCTTTGTGTAACTGAACTGGTATATGTACCTATACGGTTACGCATGGTGTTTGGTTCGAATATCCAGCGGATTTTTCTGTCGGCAGGGAAGGATAGCCAGCTATGTACCTTTTATGGTACACACGCGAGTGGAGTCCTTTCCCGTCACCGTGTCGCGAAATATGGTGGAAGTATTCGTTATTAAAAGATAATATCGGACACCTCTCGGTTGATGGAATAACTGGCACCCCCCTTGCGAAACAAGGTTTCCAATCTCGTTATCCGGGTGAAGGATGTACAAGGTCGGGGAGTTCGCCGAGTTCACGAAAGTCTTCTCCGAGGAGGACGTCTTCCTCTTCGCCGGGATCTCGGGGGACCGGAACCCGATCCACGTGGACAAGGAGTTCGCGGCGAAGACCCGGTTCAAGGAGCGCATCGCCCACGGGCTCCTGACGGCGGGGACCATCTCGGCGGCCATCGGGATGAAGCTTCCGGGGCCGGGGTGCGTCTACCTGTCCCAGACCCTGGAGTTCAAGGCCCCCGTGTTCCCCGGCGACGAGATCACGGCGCGCGTGGAGATCGTGGAAGTGATCTCCGGGAAGCGGCTCCGGATGAAGACCCGATGCTTCAACCAGGACAAGGTGCTGGTGATCGACGGCGAGGCGATGATCGTCCCGCCCCACCCGGGGCCGGGACAGGGACGCGACGGCATCAAATAAACGCAGGGAGAAGGAGGGAACGATGCGGAAGACGGCTATCGCGGTTACGGCGGTGCTGCTGTTCGCCACGACGGCGGTCGCGGCGGACACGATCAAGATCGGGGCGATGTACCCCCTGTCGGGGCGCGCGGAGGCGCTGGGCCGGGAGTGCAGGCTGGGCGCGGAGCAGGCGGTCGAGGAGATCAACGCGAAGGGCGGGGTGCTCGGGAAGAAGCTCGAGCTGTCCTCCGCCGACGACAAGGCGAACGTACAGGAAGGGGTCAACCTCGCGAAGCGGTACATCCAGAAGGACGGCGTGAACTTCCTCTTCGGCACGGTCAGCTCCGCCGTCGCGCTCGCCGTGGCCGAGGTCGCGAAGCAGGAGAAGGTCGTCACGATGATCACCATCGGGTCGACCGACACCGTGACGAAGGAGAAGTGGAACCGGTACACCTTCCGCTCCGGGATGTGCAACTCCCAGTTCGCCAACTCCCTGGCCCTCTACACGGCGAAGAAGTACCCGAAGCTGACGAAGTTCTACAACATCGGGCCGGACTACGAGTAC
>JAGGAJ010000158.1 GCA_017889845.1 Deltaproteobacteria bacterium | reverse complement strand
TACGAGGACGCGATGAAGGCCCGGATGCCGGAGCGGATCGTCGCGGTGAACGTCGCCGCGTTCCGGGCGGGGCGGGGCCTGCTGCAGGAAGCCTGAAGCACGTCCTCCCACGCGGTAAAACGTCGTATCAAGATTTCGTTGACGCATAAAAGGCATTGTGGTACTGTTTTACGGAATACTCCCCCGCATACGGGAAAGCCGGTATCGCAGGGACTCGTTATCACTCATCTTTATCGAGGGGAGCGACCGATGACGACCGTGCCGCACCGCTGGGTGATGACCGCCGCGGGCCAGCCCATGACGAAGGCCGATTTCGCGCCTTTCCCGCCGTCCGCCGGGGAGGTGGTGGTCGAGGTGGCGGGTTGCGGGGTGTGCCACACCGACCTCGGCTACTACTTCGACGGCGTGCGCTTCAATCACCCGCTCCCCCTCGCCCTCGGCCACGAGATCAGCGGCAGGGTGGTCGCCGCGGGGCCCGGGACCGAGGCGTGGCAGGGGAAGGCCGTGATCGTGCCCGCGGTGATCCCGTGCGGCGCGTGCGAGCTGTGCGCGTCGGGGCGCGGCACCATCTGCCGGAAGCAGCAGATGCCGGGGAACGACATCCAGGGCGGCTTCGCCACCCACATCGGCGTCCCGGCCCGGGGCCTGTGCCCCGTGGACGAGGCGCGGCTTTCGTCGGCCGGGCTCTCGCTGGCCGACGTCTCGGTGGTGGCCGACGCGGTGACCACGCCGTACCAGGCGGCGGTGCAGGCCGAGGTCCGCCCGGGCGATTTCGCCATCGTGGTGGGCGTCGGCGGCGTCGGGGGATACGCGGTGCAGGTGTGCCGCGCCTTCGGGGCCACCGTGGCGGCGCTCGACGTGGACCAGGGGAAACTCGACGCCATGGCCGAGTACGGGGCCGCCCTGACCCTCAACGTCCGCCAGGTCCAGGGCCGCGACCTGAAGAAGGCGGTCCAGGATTTCGCCAGGAAGAACGGACTGCCCGCCGTGGGGTGGAAGATCTTCGAGTGCTCCGGAACCGCCGCCGGGCAGGAGACCGCCTTCGGGCTGCTCAACCACGGCGCGACCCTTTCGGTGGTGGGATTCACGATGGACAAGGTCGAGCTGCGGCTCTCGAACCTGATGGCGTTTCACGCCCGGGCGCTGGGGAACTGGGGTTGCCTGACCGAGCTGTACCCCGCAGCCCTCGACCTGGTCCTTACCCGCAAGATCCCCCTTGCCCCCTTCGTCGAGCGCCATCCGCTGTCCCGCATCAACGAGGTATTCGCCGCCGCCCGCGACCACAAGCTGACCCGTCGGGCGATCCTGGTACCCCACGCATGACGCGGATCGGCACAGAGTCCGGAGCGATGAGCGGGAGCCCCCTTTCCGTCTGGCTGGAAAAGGACGGGACGGTGCTGCGCCTGCGGCTCTCCCGTCCCAAGGCCAACATCGTGGACGCCGCCATGATCGCGGCGCTTCGGGCGGCCCTGGGCGAGCACCTGTCTTCTGCGCGTCTCAGGGGAGTGCTCCTGGACGCGGAAGGGCCGCACTTCAGCTTCGGCGCCAGCGTGGAAGAGCACCTGCCTGCGTCGTGCGTGCAGATGCTGCGCAACCTGCACGCCCTGGTGCTGCAGATGCTCTCAAGCCCCGTCGCAATCCTGGTGGCGGTGCGCGGCCAGTGCCTGGGTGGGGGGCTCGAGGTGGCCGCCGCCGGGCACCTGATCTTCGCAGCCCCCGGCGCCATGCTGGGGCAGCCCGAAATGAAGCTCGGCGTGTTCGCCCCGGCCGCCTCCTGTCTCCTGCCGGAGCGCATCGGACAGTCCCGGGCCGAGGATCTGCTGCTCTCGGGTCGCAGCATCGACGCCATGGAGGCGCACCGGATCGGGCTGGTGAATGTCGTCGCGGACGACCCCGCGGCCGCGGCCCTCTCCTGGTACGACGAACACCTCGCGCAGAAGAGCGGGAGCTCCCTGCGGTTCGCCGTGCGAGCCGCCCGCGCCGGCTTCCGGGAGCGCGTCGCGGAAAAGATAGCACGGGTGGAGCGGCTGTACCTCGAGGAGCTCATGGCCACCCGCGACGCCGTGGAAGGGTTGACCGCCTTCATCGCCAAACGCCCCCCGGACTGGGAAGACCGCTGAAGGAGAGGGAGGGGAGCGTGTCGAAGCGGGTGTACGTTGGCATCGACATCGGGTCGTCCCGGACGAAGGTCGCCGTCGTCGACGCCGAACGGCAGATCCTGGGCCACGCAGTCCGGAAATCCGGGACCGACTTCTCCGCCACCGCCGCCGCCTGCCTCGACGATTCGCTCGCGATGGCCGGCGCCGCCCGGGACGAGATCGCCAACGCCGTCTCCACCGGATACGGCCGCGCCAACGTGGCGTTCGTTGCGCGGGAGAACCGGACCGAGATCGGCTGCCTCGCCAACTGGGGACGCCACTGCTTCCCCGAGGCCATCACGATCATCGACATCGGCGGCCAGGACAACAAGATCGTCAAGCTCGACGCCTCGGGGCGCCGGACCGGCTTCAAGATGAACCGGAAGTGCGCCGCCGGGACCGGGGCGTTCCTGGAGGAGATGTCCCTGCGCCTCGACATCCCGCTGGAGGCGATGAACGACCTGGCCCGGCAGTCGCTGGAGATGGTCAAGCTCGGGAGCTACTGCACCGTCTTCTCCGCCACGGAGGTCCTCGAGAACATCCGGCACGGCAAGAAGGTGACGGACATCGTCAAGGGGATCTTCTACTCGGTCGTCAAGAGGGTGCTGGAGATGGATTCGCCCACCGAACGGGTCGTCATGACGGGGGGCGTCGTGGCCCACAACCCCTACATCGTCGAGATGACCGGGGAGATGATCGGGCGGACCGTCCTGGTCCCCGAGCACCCGCAGATCGCGGGCGCGCTCGGGGCCGCATATTACGCCCTGGAGGAAAAGGGAGAGAGCGATGGCTGAGGAGAAGAAGACGGCGAGGAAGAAGATCCAGGCCGGCGACCTGATGAACAGGATCATGGCGGACTACTTCTACGGCCTGAACGAGGCGGCCACGACCGGGAAGCGGAAGGTCGCCTGGTGCACGAGCGTCGGCCCGGCGGAGCTGCTGCGGACGATGGGATTCGCCGTCCACTTCCCGGAGAACCACGGCGCCATGCTCGGCGCCACGCGCATGTCCACCGACCTGATCCCCGAGGCGAACGCCATCGGCTACTCCCCGGACATCTGCTCCTACCTGACCGCGGACATCGGCTCCTACATCAAGGGCATCACGCCGCTCTCGAAGGCGTACAAGGGGATCGAGTCCGTGCCGAAACCGGACGTGCTGGTCTACAACACGAACCAGTGCCGCGACGTCCAGGACTGGTTCGCCTGGTACTCCCGGAAGCTGGGCGTCCCCTCCATCGGCGTCACCTCCCCCAAGAACGTCAACGACGTGACCGACGCCCACATCGACGACGTCGCCCGGCAGATCGAGGCGCTGGTCCCGGCGCTCGAGGAGATCTCCGGAAGCAAGCTCGACATGGAGCGGCTCCGGGAGACGGTGTCCCTCTCCCGCGAGTGCACCGAGCTGTGGAAGAAGGTCCTGGAAACGGCCACCGCCGCCCCCGCCCCCCTCACGTTCTTCGACGGGACCATCCACATGGGGCCGGCCGTCGTCCTCCGGGGGACCCCGGAGGCCATCGACTATTACAAGGTCCTCCTCGCCGAGCTCGAGCAGAGGATACGGGATGGGGTAGGGGCTGTCGACGAGGAGGAGGCCCGGATCTACTGGGAGGGGATGCCCGTCTGGGGGCGCCTGCGCCAGCATTCGGAGCTGTTCGCGACCCTCAAGGCCAACGTCATCGCGTCGACCTACTGCAGCAGCTGGATCTTCCCGGCCTTCGACGGGAGGGATCCGTTCCGGAGCATGGCGAAGGCGTACCTCGAGCTCTTCATCGTCCGCTCCGACGCGTACAAGGAGCGGTACATCCGGGAGATGCTCGCGAAGTTCCGCATCGACGGGATCATCTACCACGACGCCAAGACGTGCCCCTACAACTCGAACAGCCGCTACGGCATGCCCCAGCGGCTGGAGGCGGCGACAGGGATCCCCGGGCTCGTCATCTCGGGGGACCTCAACGACCTCCGGTGCGTTTCCGACGAGCAGACGAAGACGAACGTGGAAGCGTTCATCGAGCAGATCGCGGAGGGCAGGTAGGATGCTGGACGCGCTCTTCAAGCCCCGGGCGGTGGCGATCGTCGGCGCCTCGACCAAGGAGCTGTCGATCGGCAACGTCATCATCCGGAACCTCCAGGAGTACGGGTACAAGGGGGCGATCTACCCCATCAACCCGACCGCCCCCGACGTGCGCGGCATCAAGGCGTACAAGTCGCTTTCCGAGGTGCCCGGGGAGGTGGACCTCGCCCACATCATCATCCCCGCGAAGTTCGTCCCCCAGACCATCGAGGAGTGCGGTCGGAAGGGGATCAAGGCGGTCGTCATCAACTCCGCGGGATTCAGCGAGATGGGCGAGGAGGGGAAGAAGCTCCAGGAGGCGTTCCTCGCGAACGCCCGGAGGGGCGGCGT
>JAGGAJ010000157.1 GCA_017889845.1 Deltaproteobacteria bacterium | reverse complement strand
AAGGGGAAGACCACGGAGGGAATGGGATTCGAGGGAAGCGGAGAGGGGATCTCCGCGTGGGCGGTCGCGCTGCTGTGCGGCGCGCTCCCGGAGAGCCGCGGAGGAGACGGGCGATGAGCCTGAAGGTGTTCAACACGATGGG
This sequence comes from Deltaproteobacteria bacterium, assembly GCA_017889845.1. Lineage (GTDB taxonomy): Bacteria > Desulfobacterota > Deferrimicrobia > Deferrimicrobiales > Deferrimicrobiaceae > JAGGAJ01. The sequence continues at coordinate 4,400 of JAGGAJ010000157.1, read as the reverse complement.
CGGGCGGAAGGAGGCCTTCGTCCCGGCGACCCCGGGGAAGGTGCGGATGTACGTGTGCGGCGTGACGGTGTACGACCTGTGTCACGTCGGCCACGCCCGCGCCAACGTGGCCTTCGACATCATCGTGCGGTACCTTCGCCACGCCGGGTACGAGGTCCGCTACATCCGCAACTTCACCGACATCGACGACAAGATCATCCGGAGGGCGAGCCAGGAGGGGATTCCCTTCGAGGCCGTCACCGGGAAATACATCGACGCGTTCCACGAGGATTTCGACCGGCTGGGGTTGCTTCGCCCCGATGCGGAGCCGAGGGCGACGGAGCACGTCCCGGAGATCATCGCCCTGGTTTCGGGGCTGGTCCGCGCCGGCAAGGCGTACGCGGTGGACGGGGACGTCTATTACGCGGTCAAGGGATTCCCCGAGTACGGGAAACTTTCCGGGAAGAACGTGGAGGACCTCCTCGCGGGCGCCCGCGTCGAGGTGGACGAGCGGAAGCGGGACCCGCTGGATTTCGCCCTCTGGAAGGCGTCGAAACCGGGGGAGCCGGCGTGGGACAGCCCGTGGGGACCGGGGCGGCCGGGGTGGCACATCGAGTGCTCCGCCATGGCGATGAAGCATCTCGGCGAGACGATCGACATCCACGGGGGGGGGAAGGACCTCGTGTTCCCCCATCACGAGAACGAGATCGCCCAGTCCGAGGCCGCCACGGGGAAGCCGTTCGCCCGGTACTGGCTCCACAACGGTTTCGTCAACATCGACAACGAGAAGATGAGCAAGTCCCTGGGGAACTTCTTCACGCTCCGGGACGTGCTCGCGCGGGTGAAGCCCGAGGTGCTCCGGTTCTTCCTTGCCGCGAGCCACTACCGCAGCCCCATCGACTACTCCGACCGGAGCCTCGCGGAGGCGAAGGCGGGGTTGGATCGGCTCTACCGGGTGAAGGAAAAGGCCGAAATCTGCCGGGCCGCCGGCGCGGCGCCGTCGGCCCTTCCGGAAGGGGAGGAGTTCGCGCCCCTTCGCGACGCCCGGAACCGTTTCGACGGGGCGATGGACGACGACTTCAACACCGCGGCTGCCCTGGGCCGGCTCTTCGACGCGGTCCGGGCGCTGAACCGCCTCGCCCCGGACGATCCGGCGGCAGAGCGAGAGAAGGCAGGCCAGTTCCTCGCGGGGTATGAACTCCTTGAGCCGCTGTTCGGGGTTCTGGGATTGCTCAGGATTTCTGCGGGGGATTATTTCCGGCTTGAAATACACGTGATGGATACCGTCGGAGTGGGGGAGAATTTGTCGGCCACCGTGCGGCCGAGCGAGGCGGATGTTCTCAAGCGGATCGAGGCGAGGAAGGCGGCCCGCGCCCGGAAGGAGTACGCGGAGGCCGACCGGATACGGAAGGAACTCGAGGCGGCCGGCGTGCTCCTCGAGGACGGCAAGGCCGGCACCACGTGGAAATACCGCGAATGACCCGTGCCTGTTCGCGCCAAAGGCGATGCGGGGGGTTCCTCGGAAGCGGCGTATGGAGCGGAGGCAAAGATTGCGTCGAGCGGAATCGCAGCGAGCGGGCGAAGGTCGCGAGCGTAGCTTCCGAGGAAGCCCCCCGCGAGCCGTGGCGCCGCACCGGGATACATCGGTAAGTTACTGCCAGGCGGGACGCTGAAGTGGCGCCGAATTTCCGCCTGGTCGCGCCGTTCTCCCCCTCGGGGGACCAGCCCGGGGCGATCCGCGAACTCGCCGCGGGGCTCGACCGCGGCCTCCCCCGGCAGGTCCTGCTCGGCGTCACCGGCTCGGGGAAGACGTACACGATGGCATCCGTCATCGCCGCCACCGGCCGGCCCGCGCTGGTGATCGCGCCGAACAAGACCCTCGCCGCCCAGCTGTACTCCGAGTTCCGCTCCCTCTTCCCCGACAACGCGGTCGAGTATTTCGTTTCCTACTACGACTATTACCAGCCCGAGGCGTACGTGCCGCAGACGGACACCTACATCGAGAAGGACTCGTCGGTCAACGAGCAGATCGACAAGATGCGACACAGCGCGACGAAGTCGGTGATGACCCGGACGGACGTGATCGTCGTGGCCTCCGTCTCCTGCATCTACGGGCTCGGGTCCCCGGAGTTCTACGGGCGGATGACGGTGCGCGCGGCGGTGGGCGCGGAGTTCCCGCGCAACGCTCTCCTGCGCCGGCTTGTCGACCTGCAGTACGAACGGAACGACGTGGATTTCCACCGGGGTACGTTCCGGGTCCGCGGGGACGCGGTGGAGCTGTTCCCGGCGTACGAGGAGGAGAAGGTCCTCCGGATCGAGTACGACGAGGACCGGGTCGCGCGGATCCTGTACGTGGACCCCCTCCGCGGGACCCGGCTGTCGGAGGTCCGGGAAACGGTCATCTTCCCGGCGAGCCACTACGTGACTCCCGGGGACCAGCTCGAACGGGCGGTACGGGGTATCGAGGAGGAGCTCGCGGCGCGGCTCGCAGAGCTCTCCGCGCAGGGGAAGGTCCTGGAGGCGGAACGGCTGCGGCAACGGGCTGCCTACGACCTGGAGATGATCCGGGAGATGGGGTTCTGCTCCGGAATCGAGAACTACTCCCGTCATCTCGACGGCCGTTCCGCGGGGCAGCCGCCGTACACGCTCCTGGACTACTTCCCGAAACATTTCGTCACCTTCCTGGACGAGTCCCACATCACGGTTCCCCAGCTTCACGGAATGTACAACGGCGACCGGTCCCGCAAGCAGACGCTGGTGGACTTCGGCTTCCGCCTCCCCTCGGCGCTGGACAACCGCCCCCTGCGCTTCGAAGAGTTCCTCGCGCGGGTGGGGCCGGTGATCTTCGTGTCCGCGACCCCCGCCGACTACGAGCTCCGGGAAGCCGGCGGCGCCGTGGTGGAGCAGATCATCCGCCCCACGGGCCTGGTGGACCCCGAGGTGGAAATCCGGCCAGCGCGGAGCCAGGTGGACGATCTGCTGGGGGAAATCCGCGCTCGGGCGGCGGCGGGGGAGCGGGTGCTGGTCACCACCCTCACCAAGCGGATGGCGGAGGACCTGACGGAACATTACGAGGGCCATGGAGTGCGGGTGCGCTACCTCCACTCCGACATCGAAACGGTGGAGAGGGTGAACATCCTCCGGGACCTTCGCATCGGGAAGTTCGACGTGCTGGTGGGGATCAACCTGCTGCGGGAGGGGCTCGACCTCCCGGAAGTTTCGCTGGTAGCGATACTGGACGCGGACAAGGAGGGGTTCCTCCGCTCCGCCCGCTCCCTCGTCCAGACGTTCGGGCGGGCGGCGCGAAACCTCTCCGGGAAGGTGCTCCTCTACGCCGATGCGGAGACCGGGTCGATGCGTGCGGCGATCGCCGAGACCCGGCGGCGCCGCGAGCGGCAGCTTGCCTACAACGGGGAGCACGGGATCACGCCCGAAACGGTGCGGAAGGCAATCGCCGGCCCGATCGGACAGGTGTGCGATGCGGACTACGTTCCCGTCCCCGCGGGGGACCCGGCGGTTTTCGCGTCGCGGGAGGAGCTCGCGAAGACCCTTGCGCGTCTCCGGAAGGAGATGGAGAGGGCGGCGAGGAAGCTCGACTTCGAGCGTGCGGCGGAGATCCGCGACCGGATTCTCGCGATCGAGAAGGCGGAGCTGGCGGCGGGCTGACCGATGGCGACCCTCTCCGACTGGAGGACCTTCCCGCGATCCCCCGGCGTCTATATCATGAGCGACGCGCGGGGGAAGGTCCTGTACGTGGGAAAGGCGAAGGACCTCCGCTCCCGCGTCGGCAACTACGCGGTTCCCGGCGGGGACGGCCGGCCCCGCATCCCCCTCCTCGTCGCGCAGGTCCGGGAGGTGCGGTGCATCGTCACCGCCACCGAGAAGGAGGCTCTCCTCCTCGAGAACACGCTCATCAAGAGGCACCGCCCCCCCTTCAACATCTTCTTCCGCGACGACAAGGAGTACCTGCTGCTGCGCATCGACCGCAACGAGGAGTTCCCGCGCCCGGAGCTCGTCCGGCGCGCGACGCGGGACGGGGCGGCGTACTTCGGCCCGTACTCCTCGGCGCGGGGCATCCGGGAAACGTTGCGGGAGCTGTTGCGCCTGTTCCCGATGTGCTCCTGCAGCCGGAAGAAGTTCGCCTCCCGGCGGCGCCCCTGCCTCAACTACCAGATGGGCCGCTGCCTCGGCGCCTGCTCGGGACTCGTGACCCGGGAGGAGTACCTTCCCGTGGTGGACAATGCCGTTCGGTTCCTCCGAGGGGAGTACCGGGACCTGGTGAGACGGTGGAAGGCGGAGATGGCCGCACTCTCCGCGGCGACGCGGTACGAGGATGCGGCCAGGGTCAGGGACCGGATTGCCGTGGTCTCGAAGACCCTCGTACGCCAGCGTGTGGTGAAGGCGGTGGGGGGGGACGTGGA
>JAGGAJ010000156.1 GCA_017889845.1 Deltaproteobacteria bacterium | reverse complement strand
GATCGGAACGACTCCTCGTGCCTTGGGCTCTCTCTGCTCTGGCTAATGACGGGGGATCGCAATCCTGACCGGATCTCGCGGTCCTTCTCGTCGCTTGAGCGGAAGGGGATCTCTTTCGTACGGGGAGACATCGACAGCATCGACCCGAAGCAACGGGATGTGGTGACCGGCGGAGAGACATTTTCCGGCGATTATCTGGTTGTCGCGCTCGGGGCGGAACTTGCGCCGGAAACCATCCCTGGCCTCCAGGAGGCGGGGCACAACTTCTACACCCTTTCCGGCGCCGACGCACTCCGCCATGCGATGGCCAACTTCTCCGGCGGAAGGATTGTCGTATTGACAGCGGCCCCCGGCTATAAATGCCCGGCTGCACCGTATGAGGCCGCGATGCTCCTGGAAGACTTTTGCCGCAGCCACGATCTCAGGGGCAAGACCCAAATCGGGCTGTACGCGGCCGAGCCGGGGCCGATGCCGGTGGCTGGGCCCGCGGTTTCGCGTGCGGTCCGGGAAATGATCGAATCAAAGGGTATCGTTTACCACCCGGAACATCAGGTCGTGGAAGTCGATCCCGGAGGTCACCGGATCCGCTTCTCCAACGGTGTCGAGGCGGCCTATGACCTTCTTTGCTATGTTCCGCCTCACCGTGCCCCGAGAGCAGTGCGCGAGTCGCCACTGATCGGGGCAAGTGGATGGGTGGAGGTCGACCGTCACACCTTGGCTACAAGGTTCGAGCGCGTTTACGCTTTGGGGGATGTCGTCTCGATCCCGCTGAAACTCGGGAAGCCCCTTCCGAAGGCAGGGACGTTCGCGGAGAAAGAAGCTCATGTGGTGGCGCGGAATGTCATCCGGGATATAACGGGCAAGGGCGAGGCCGCAGCCTACGACGGTCGGGGCGAGTGCTATGTGGAAACAGGGGATGGTTTGACTGCCTACGGAGAGGGGAAATTCTACGAAGACCCTGTTCCGAATGTAGTCCTCCATCCCCCGGCGCCCAAGTGGCACGACTCAAAGATCCGGTACGAGAAGGAATGGCTGGAGGGCGGAATCCGGGCGGACGAAGATTTTCGGAGGGCAGGCTGACGTCCGACGAGGTGAAAGCATCGCCGTGGACAGCGGCAGGATACAGTTAACGGACGACATGAATTGGCGACCAGTTGGCGGTCTGTTATTGGGGAGAGCGCTGCCGCGTGGCGGCGTGGCAGCCTGGGAAGGAGGCGACAATGCGCAGGTCCCATCTTTTACGGTTCGGAATCCTCTTGTCGGCCATGTTTCTCATGAACCTTGTGAACCCGAGTTCCCCGCTTGCCGAGGTAAAACCCCAGAAGTCCCTCTATGAGCGGTTTGGCGGGGTATATAACATTGCCCCGGTCGTCGACGAGTTCCTGTAGGTCCTCTACGTCGACGACATCCTGAACGCCAACCCGAAAATCAAGGAAGCAAGTGACCGGGTCCCCAAGGCGTATCTCAAGTACCACGTCACGTCCATGGTCTGCCAGGCGTCCGGCGGACCGGGGAAGTACACCGGCAGGGGGATGAAGGAGTCCCATCAACATCTCAACATCACCGAGAAGGAATGGCAGGCGATGGGGGCCGACTTCAAAAAAGTTCAGAACAAGTTCAAGGTTCCCGAGCAGGAGCAGAAGGAGCTTTTCGCGATAATAGAGGGCACGAAAAAGGATATCGTTATTTCCCCGGTGGGGAAAATGCAGTGACCCCGGGAGGCGCTGGTCGGCGGGTATGCCGAGGCGTCCGCTGCCGGTTGGACCTCTGAGGACGATTGCATGGGGAGCGCCCGTTCCCCTGATTCTGATGTGGGCCCCTTCGTGGGGATGGGTCACCGTCGCCAATCTCCTCCTGGGAATCAACCAGGGATTGTGCTGGTCGACCACGGTCATCATGAAGATCGACCTTGTGGGGCCGCAACGGCGGGGCATGGCGATGGGCTTGAACGAGTTCTCCGGGTACTTCGCCGCCGCTCACCTGTCCGTGGAACGGTAGTGGGGGCTTTGACACATTCTTCCGGTCTGGTCGTCTCTTTGCGGATGACCGAAACACTGAAACGCGGGTGAAGGAAGAGGTCATGCAGGGGAAACGGCTGAAATTCGCATGAATTCTTAAGGAGGGGGCACATGAAGAAGAATTACGATCTTTCCACACGGTGCGTACATGCGGGGGAGGCGGGAGACGCCGAGGGATCGCCGCACACGCCCATCTACAACACCACCACCTTCGGGTTCCGTTCTACTGCCGACCTCCTAGACGTGGTGGAAGGGAGACGCCCGGGGAACCTCTACACCAGGTACGGCTTGAACCCGACGATCCGGAGCGTGGAGGCCAAGCTCGCGAGCCTGGAAAACGCGGAGTCGGCCCTCGTGTTCCCCTCGGGAATGGCGGCGGAAGCGGCGCTCTTTTTCACCCATGGACGGAAGGGGATCGTTTGTCTTGGGAATGCCTACGGTGGCACATTGGCGCTGCTTACCGATCATCTGCCCCTCTTGGGGATACCGACGACACTGCTCCTGGGAGATGGGGTCGGGAAGCTGGGGGACGCACTCAAGAATGGGCCGGGCCTTGTCTTTTTCGAAACCCCCACGAACCCGACGATGGAGATCTTCGACATCCGGGAGATCTGCAAGCTTTCCCACTCGTACGGCGCCCTCGTGGCCGTCGATAACACCTTTGCCTCGCCCATCAACCAACAAGTATTGGCCCTCGGTGCGGATATCGCCGTTCACAGCGCCACCAAGTATCTGGGAGGCCACAGCGACCTGACGGGCGGGTCTCTCATGGGGTCGAAGCAGAACATCGAACCGGTTGCGCCTTGGCGGAAGAACCTGGGACAGATGATGGCTCCGGAAGTCGCCGGCCTTCTGTCGCGGAGCCTGCGGACGCTCCCCATTCGCGTGGAGCGGCAGAATAAGACCGCACAGGCCGTTGCGGAAGCGATGAGAAGCCATCCGAAGGTCGCCAGGGTCCTTTATCCGGGATTGCCGGATTTCCCGCAACACGCTCTGGCGAGAGCACAGATGTCCGGGTTCGGGGGGATGCTGACCCTGGAGATCAAAGGGACCGGTGGAGACGCCACGAAGGTCATCGACAGCCTTGAGCTTATCATCATCGCACCAAGCCTCGGCGGTCCGGAAAGCCTCGCAACGCAGCCGATGACGACCACTCACCACGGACTGGAACCGCAAGAGCGGCTGAATAGAGGAATCACCGATTCGATGATCCGCTTCTCCATCGGCATGGAGGCGGCAAAGGACCTGATCGAAGATCTGAACAATGCCCTGGAGAACGTTTGACAGTTTTTTCGAAGAAGGAGGTGAACCGGTGAGCCGTCGGATCTATCTCGACTATAATGCGAGCACGCCGATCTGCCCGGAAGCGGTGGAGGCGATGCGACCATTTCTGATCGGCCATTACGGCAACCCGTCGAGCCTCCATTGGGCGGGGTTGCCCGCGAAGGACGCCGTGGAGAAGGCCCGCGGGCAGGTGGCCGGGCTCCTGGGATGCGACGCGACCGAAGTAGTCTTCACCAGCGGCGGGAGCGAGTCGAACAACCACGCGGTCAAGGGAGTCTTCTTCGCCAACCGGGACCGGGGGGACCACATCGTCACGACTGCAGTGGAGCATCCGGCGACGATCAACCCCTGCCGGTTCTTGGAAAAGCTCGGGGCGAAGGTGACTGTCCTTCCGGTGGACCGGTTCGGGATGGTGGATCCGAACGACGTGTGGAAGGCGATCACCCCCGAGACGATCCTGATCACAGTAATGCACGCGAACAACGAGGTGGGAACGATCGAGTCGATCCCCGAGATCTCCGCCATCGCCCGGGAGGCCGGGATTTCGTTCCACACGGACGCGGCGCAGACCGTTGGGAAGATCTCGACCGATGTCGAGGAACTCGGCGTGGACCTCCTCTCGGTGGCCGGGCACAAGGTCTATGCGCCGAAGGGGATCGGGGCGCTTTACATACGGGAAGGGACGAAGGTCGACCCGTTCGTCCACGGCGCCGGACACGAGGCGGGCCGGCGGGCCGGGACGGAGAATGTCCTTCTGTCCGTTGCGCTCGGAGCGGCGTGCGAAGTTGCCAAGGAATGGATCGGGATGCCGCAGGTTAAGATTCTGCGCGACAGGTTCTGGGAGGGTTTAAAGGGGATTTTCGGTGAAAGGGTGACGCTGAATGGCCACCCGACGGAACGGCTTCCCAACACCCTCAACGTCAATTTCGTGGACCGGTTCGGCGCTGAGGTCCTCGCGATGCTTCCCGGGGTCGCCGCATCGACCGGGTCGGCCTGCCACGCTGGTTCGGTGACCATTTCTCCGGTGCTGGCCGCCATGGGGGTGCCGACGGGAGAGGGGATGGGGGCGGTACGGTTCAGCTTGGGGCGGGCTACGACTTTGGAGGAGTTAGAGGAAGTTCTGGGTATGCTGAAAGCCTCGGTTTAGGTTGCGGATACAAAGATGGAGTGGACAGCGGTATCCCGCGAATATTTCGGGGAACTTGTCTAGATGAGAGCACAGAGAACCGATGGGGGATTCCC
>JAGGAJ010000155.1 GCA_017889845.1 Deltaproteobacteria bacterium | reverse complement strand
AAGGTCAAGCCGGGCCCGATCGGGCCGGCGTGCCCCGGATACGACGTGCGGGTGGTGAACGAGAACTTCGAGCAGGTCAAGCCCGGCGAGGTCGGGAAGATGATCGTCCGCGGCCCCACGGGGACGATCTACTGGAAGGACAACGACAAGCAGAAGTCGTCGGTCCGCGACGGCTGGTGCCTGGCGGGCGACGTGGTCACGATGGACGAGGACGGGTACGTCCAGTTCCTGTCCCGCGAGGACGACCTGATCAAGTCGTCCGGCTACCGGATCGGGCCGGAGGAGATCGAGGAGGCGCTGGTGATGCACCCCAAGGTCGCCGACGCCGGTGTGGTCGGCGTCCCCGACCCGGTCATCGGGCAGAAGACCAAGGCGTTCGTTGCGCTCAAGCCCGGCGTGACGCCTTCCGAGGAGCTGAAGAAAGAGCTCGTGGAGCATTGCAAGGGAAAGATCGCCGTGTACAAGCTGCCCCGCGAGATCGAGTTCATCGACGCCATGCCGCGCACCGCGGTGGGCAAGCTCCTGCGGCGCATCCTGCGCCAGCAGGAGGTGGAGAAGTCGAAGAAGTAGGTCGGGAAGGAAGCGCCGCGCGCCCGCGCGGCGCCAGGGGGGAGAGCCCGGGGGCGCGACGCCTCCGGGCTCTTTTCATTCGCCGCCCTTCAATCCCCCAACCACATACCAATGCGCCGCGTGGACGGGACGTTGTCCAGGACGCATTTGAGCACCGCCAGGATCGGGATCCCCAGGATCAGCCCCACCCCCCCCCACAGCCAGCTGAAGAAGAGGAGCGCCGCCGTCGAGGAAGTGGCGTTCAGGTGCACCCCTCCGCCGACGAACCGGGGAACCAGGTAGTTGATGGCGACCAGGTGAAAAACGCTCACCGTGGTGGCAAGTATTACGATCTGCTGGGGTGCGTCGATCGTCACGAGGGCCACGATGAGGGGGGGCAGGAGCGCCAGGATCAGGCCGAGGTACGGGACGGTGCTCAGCACGCCGCTCAGGATCCCGAGCGCGATCGGGTAGGGCAGTCCGACCGCCAGGAACACGAGGGTGGTGGCGACGGAGAGGATGCCGGCCACAACGCCGTTCCCGACGAGGAACTTCCTCATGACCCGCTCGATGTCGAAGAGGATCTCCCCGACCGTCTCGCGGTACTCCCGGGGGAACATCTCCCGGGTCCGCCGGGTGAGCGGCTCCCGGTCCGCCAGCATGAAGTAGACGAGGAACGGGACGAAGCTGAGGAAGAAGATGGCGTTGGTGAGGGACCCCAGGCCGCGGAGGAGGGACCCGGTGAACGAATCCGCCTCCCGCACGAGCACCGGCGATGGACTCCTCGCGGCGCCGGGCGCCGGCGGCGGCGTGGATATCCCCCGCCCGGCCTCGGAAACGAGGCGGTCCACCTCCTCGAACCGTTCCGAGAACTTCTCCACCACCGGCGACGAGCGGATCTTCGCGGCGATCGTCGGGATGTCCTTGAGGAAGGTCTCGGCGCCGAGGTACGCGAGTGAGAAGACACCGTAGAGCATGGCGACGAACAGGAACACGACGATGCCGCTGGCGTGCTGGCGGCGCAGGCGGGTCCGTATGCAGAGGACGTGGACCACGGGCTCGAGCGCGAAGGCCAGCAGGAGCGCCGAGAAGAGGGTGATGAAGACGGATGCCGCGAAGTGGAGCAGGGCGAGGACGCCCAGGACGGCGAGGACGGTGGCCCCGGTGCGGATGAGGTTCAGGTCGAAGACGGTGCGCGCCTCGCGGGCTTCCGTCCCGGGGGCCGGTCCCCCGGGCGTTTCCGTTGCGGCTTGCCGTTCGGGCGGTCGTTCGGGCGTTGTCGCGTCGGCCATTTTCCTACTGTAGCGTGTTTCCGTTCGTGCGCCTACGGCCCGTTTGACATCGGGCCGGGAAACGGCCATCTTGGGGGGTACGGATGGCGACGGCACCTTCCCACACCATCGAGATCCGCGTCCGGTTCGGCGAGACCGATCCGTACGGCGTGGCGTACTTCGCCGCGATCCTCGACTACTTCAAGCGCGGGATGGACGAGTTCCTCCGTTCCCGCGGCCTCTCCCCCGACCTCGCCTACCGGAACCGGAAGCGGAACTTCGGGTTCCCCGTGGTGGCGACCCGTTGCCGCTACCGCGCCCCCGTACGGTTCGACGACCTCCTGACGCTGCGCACCCGGGTCGTGCGGGTAGAGAGGAACGGCGCCACGTTCGGCTTCTCCCTGTTCCGCACGGAATCGGGGAAGGACATCCTGGCGGCGGAAGGGGCGGTCTCCTGCCGGTCCATCGACGCGACCTGGAAGAGCACCCCTTTGCCCCCCGAGCTGAAGGCGATCCTAACCGGTTCCTGAAACGGCGAGAACGGCGTCGAGTTTCCGCCGGAACCGGCCGACCAGCACGGCGACCGCCGCGGGGGAAAGCTCCCTCCCCTCGATCTTGAACACGTCCACCCCGGCCGCCACCCAGGGGGAGAGCTCCTCCTCGAGGGAGCGCGGCACCTTCGGTCCGGGAAACCGCCGGCAGACGAGATGGCAGCTCCCGCCCCGCTTCGGGGACACCCGGCCGCCGCCCGCCCCCTCCACGGCGTACGCCGTGAGACCGCACTTCCCGTGGAGCAGGAACTCCGCCCGGCACCAGGCGAAGACCTCGATCCGCAGCCCGGACGCCTCCCGGATGGCCGGGACCTCCTTCGGGAGGACCGCCGAGGGCAGGACGATCGCGTTCGCCCCCAGCTCGCGGTACGCCTGCGCGTCCTCGGGGTTCACCGCGGACAGCCCGACGGAGGCACAAATGGGAAGGTCCGGGAACTCCCCCCGGACCAGGGCGATCACCCCGGGGTCGTTGAGGATTACCTCGTCCACCCCCTCGTCCCGGAGACGGCGGATGGCGGCCAGGAACGGGGAGATCCCGCCTGCCGGGGGAACGGCGTTGACTGCCGCGTGGAGCCTCGCCCCGGCGCGCCGGCAGGCGGCCACGGCGGCGCCGACCTCCCCGGCGGGAAGGCCGGTCCGACCCCCCCGCGAGAGGGACCGGACGCCCACGTAGACGGCGTCCGCCCCGGCGGACAGGGCGGACCCGACCGCCGGGAGGGACCCGGCGGGGGAGAGGAGGAGCGGTGTCGGCACGGGGAGACGGGTGTTCATCCGCGATATTATACCAACCGGTGGGCAGGGATCTTTCGGGACCCGTGCCCGGTGGCGGCCGCAAGCCTCCGGGACGGGGATTTTTTTGCCGTTTTTTTTTGGTTGACTTGAGGGGATTCCCGAGTATCGTATTGTCGATTGTATACAGTTTCATTTCGCACCCCCGAAGCGTGGATCCGTTGAACCCCAGGGCGCCGGGCCGTTCCCAAAGGCGCGCCGGGGGGCGGGTCCCCTATCACGTGCCGAAGCAAGGCGGGTAGCCGGAAGAGATGCTCTTCGATTACGCAACGGTCTTGGTCTTCATCGCGCTCGGGGCGGTGACCGTCGCCCTGATGCTCGGCATCTCGCGCCTCCTCGCCCCCAGCGCCCCCTCGGCGATGAAGGCCTCTACCTACGAGTGCGGCGAGATCCCCTATGGCTCCTCGTGGGTGCAGTTCAACATCCGGTTCTACGTGGTGGCGCTCATCTTCATCATCTTCGACGTCGAGGTGGCCCTCCTCTACCCGTGGGCGGTGGTCTTCCAGCGGCTGGGGCTGCTCGCCTTCGTCGAGGCCTTCATCTTCATCGTGATCCTTCTGGCCGGGCTCGCCTACCTGTGGAAGGAGGGGGACCTCGAGTGGGTCCGCTCCCTGCAGGAGCCCCCGGCGCGGAAAGGCGCGAAATGAGCAACGATCCGGCACACGGCCAGCCCCCCCCCACCGGGGGCGCGCAGGCGGGCCCTCCACCTCTGGGCCCGGAAGCGCACGTCCTGGTCGGCAGCGGGGACCTGTTCGTCAACTGGGCGCGCAAATCCTCCCTCTGGTACCTCCTGTTCGCCACGGCGTGCTGCGGCATCGAGCTGATGCAGGCGGGCGCCTCGCGGTACGACCTCGACCGGTTCGGCGCCGTCTTCCGCGCCACCCCGCGCCAGTCGGACCTGATGCTCGTCGCCGGCACGATCACCCACAAGATGGCGGAGCGGGTGAAGCGCCTCTACGACCAGATGCCCGAGCCCAAGTACGTCATCGCCATGGGGTCCTGCGCCAACACGGGCGGCCCCTTCTACAAGGACTCCTACTGCGTGGTGAAGGGCGTGGACCTGGTGATCCCGGTGGACGTCTACATCCCGGGGTGCCCCCCGCGCCCCGAGGCGCTGATCGACGGGATCATGAAGCTGCAGAAGATCATCATGCAGAAGAAGAATTTCGGCAGCAAGGCGTAGCGCAAGGGACCCCGGTGGAAGCCCAGGCCGTCTTCGATATGCTGAAGGGGAAGTTCGGCGACGCGGTCGTCGAGCTGCAGGGGGAGGGATTTTCCCCCGCCTTCGTCGTCGTCGCACCCGCCGCGGTGAAGGAGGTCGCCCGGTTCCTCAAGCAGGACCCGGCGCTGGCCTTCGATTCGCTGATGTGCCTGTCCGGCGTGGACTACAAGGACCGGT
>JAGGAJ010000154.1 GCA_017889845.1 Deltaproteobacteria bacterium | reverse complement strand
GGCTACGGATTCACGCGTTGCCGGCAAGGGGCGCAAGAGAAAGCTGCCGGCACAGGAAACCGCCCGGAGGAAGACCGGAGGCGACGCGGGGCCGGCCCGGACAAAGGGGGCGGATCGGCCCTCCACCATGCCTCTCCCCGCGCTCCTCCGGACGAGGGGCGGCGCGTTCCCCATCGTCGGAATCGGCGCGTCCGCCGGGGGCCTTGACGCCTTCCAGCAGCTGTTCAGCGAGCTGCCGCCTCAGACCGGCATGGCGTACGTCGTGGTCCAGCATATGGACCCGAAACACGGGAGCATGCTCCGGGATATCCTCGCCCGCTCCACCCGGATGCCGGTGGTGGAAGCGACGGACGCCACCAAGGTCAAGCCGGACCAGATCTATGTCATCCCGCCGAACACAAGCCTGGCGATCCTCCATGGAACGTTGAGCCTCATTCCCCGCCTTGACGGCCGCGCTCCGCATATGCCCGTCGACCTGTTCCTGCGCTCCCTGGCCCAGGACCAGAAAGAGAGGGCGATCGGAGTGGTTCTCTCCGGAACCGCCTCCGACGGCGCCCTGGGGACGCGGGCCGTCAAGGCCGAGGGGGGGATCACCTTCGCCCAGGCCGTAGCCTCCGCCAAGTACACGGGGATGCCCTCCGCCGCCATCGCCACCGGTTGCGTGGATTTCATCCTCCCCCCCCAGGGGATCGCCGCCGAGCTCGTCCGGATCGGCCGCTCCCCGTACGTGTCCCCGGCAAGAGCCGGGGGCGACCAGGCCAAGGAGATGGAATCGGAGGAGGACCTGAACAGGATCCACATACTGCTACGGGACGCCACCGGGGTCGATTTCTCCTGGTACAAGACGGCCACGATCCGGCGCCGCGTCCTTCGCCGGATGGTCCTGCACAAGATCGACCGGATGAACCAGTACGTCCGCTACCTCCAGGAACATCCGTCGGAGCTCGATGTCCTCTACCGCGACTTCCTCATCAGCGTGACCTCCTTCTTCCGGGAGCCCGAAACGTTTCAGACGCTGAAAACGAAGATCCTCCCCCTCCTCCTGCAGGACCGCTCGGCGTCGACGCCGATCCGGGTCTGGGTACCCGGCTGCTCGACCGGCGAGGAGGCGTACTCGATCGCCATCTGCCTGATCGAGGCCCTGGGAGAGCGGGCGAACGATATCCCCATCCAGATCTTCGCCACCGACGTCAACGAGGCGGCGCTCGATACCGCCCGCACGGGCATCTACCTGGACAGCATCGCCCAGGACGTATCCCCCGAGCGGATCCAGCGTTTCTTCGGCGCGAAGGACCGCGGCTACCAGATCAGCAAGTACATCCGGGACCTGTGCATCTTCGCCCGTCAGAACCTGGCCAACGACCCCCCGTTCTCCCGGATGGATCTCATCAGCTGCCGCAACGTCCTCATCTATATGAAGCCCGCCCTGCAGAAGAGGCTCCTGCCCATCTTCCACTACGCTCTGAAGGGGAACGGGTACCTCATGCTCGGGACCTCGGAGAGCATCGGCGAATTCACGGACCTGTTCGGCGTCGTCAGCCGCAAGGACAAGATCTACGCCAAGAAGGCGGCGCTGGTCACTCGCCAGATGGACTTCCGCCTCGCCGTCGACGAAACGGAGAAGGCAGCCGCCGGCAGGAAGGGCGACGGGATCGCGGTCAGTCCCGGCACGGTCCAGAGGGAGGCCGAGCAGATCCTCCTTTCGCGGTTCGCCCCGCCGGGAGTCGTCGTGAACAACCAGATGGAGATCCTCCAGTTCCGGGGACAGACGGGCCCCTACCTCGCTCCCGCACCGGGGCCCGCCAGCCTCAACCTCATGAAGATGGCCCGGGAGGGCCTCGCGCCGGACCTGGGCGCAATGATCCAGAAGGCGCGGAAAGCGCAAGGAACCGTGGCGAAGGACGGAATCCGGTACCGCCGCAACGGGGAGCAGAAGGAGGTGCGGATCGAGGTCATCCCGATCAAACCGGTCATGGACCGGGAGGCGTGTTACCTCGTCCTGTTCATGGAGACCGCCTCCAAGGCTCAGGCCCCGGGTACCGGGGGCAAGGCGGGCAGGAAGGGCGCCGCAGGGGCCGCGACGGCGCGGTCGCTCGCCGAGCGCCGGATCCGCCAGCTCGAGCAGGAGATCATCGCCACCAAAGAGTACCTGCAGTCCGTCATCGAGGAGCACGAATCCACGAACGAGGAGCTGCGTTCCGCGAACGAGGAGATCCAGTCGGCCAACGAGGAACTGCAGAGCACCAACGAGGAGCTGGAGACCGCCAAGGAGGAGCTCCAGTCGACGAACGAGGAGCTGACCACCGTCAACGACGAGATGGCGAACCGGAACGCCGAGCTCGCCCTGGCGAACGAGGAGATGGTCAATTTCCTCGAGAGCGCCAACATCCCGCTGATCATCGTGGGGGCCGACCTCCGGATCCGGCGTTTCACCCCGAACACGGCCAGGGTATTCAACCTGATCCCCGCGGACGTCGGGCGGCGCATCCAGGACATCCAGCCCAACATCGACGTCTCCGACATCGACGCGAAGATCCAGGAGGTCATCGACTCCCTGGCGGTGCGGGAAGAGGAGGTGAGGGACCGCGATGGTCGCGCGTACAAGATGCGGATCCGGCCGCTCCGGACCGCGGAGCGCAGGATCGATGGCGTCATGGTGTCGCTGATCGACGTCCAGGACATCCGCCGTGCCAAAGAACGGCTCAAGGAGATGGAGGAGGCGTTCCGGTACGCCCAGGCGATCGTGGAGACCGTCCGGGAACCGCTGGTGGTCCTCGACGCGGAGCTCCGCGTCAAGTCGGCCAACCGGTCGTTCTACCGCACCTTCGCCCTCTCGCCGTTGGAGACGCAGGGCCTGTCGGTCTTCGCCGCAGGGCGGGGCCAGTGGGACAACCCCCGGCTGCGGGCGCTGCTGGAGGAGATCCTCCCGAGGGAGACCGAACTCCACGACTTCGAGGTGGAGCACGTATTCCCCGGCTTCGGGCACAGGAAGCTGCTCTTCAACGCCCGGCGGATCATGCGGGAGGACGGCGCGCCGCAGATGATCCTGCTCGCCATCTCGGAGGCTGGCCCCCCGTGAACGACGAGCTCCGGCGGCTCAACGAGGATTTGCGGGTACACCAGGAGGAGCTCGAGAACCAAAACCGCGAGCTTCGGGAAATCCAGGCACAGCTCGAGGCGTCCCGGGACCGGTACGCGGACCTCTACGACTTCGCGCCCGTGGGCTACGTCAATTTCGACGGCCGGGGCCGGGTCCGGGACATCAACCTCACCGGGGCGGCGCTCCTGGGAGTCGTGCGGAGCCGGCTGGTCGGCATGATGTTCCATTCCCTGGTCGACGCCGGCGACCGGCCAGCGTTTCTCCGCCACATCCACCGGTGCAAGAGCGGAACCGGCAAAACCGCCACCGGGATCCGGCTCGCGCCGGCCACCGGCAAGCCAATCGATGTCGAGCTGCAGAGCGTGCCGTTCCGCGGCGACGGGGGCGAGACCCTCTACAGGACCGCGATCATCGACGTCACGGAGCGGAAGCGGGCGGAGGAGATGCTGCGGTCCAGCGAGGAGCTGTTCCACCAGCTCTTCGAGCAGAACGAGGAGCCGCTCTTCCTCTTCCGGAGCGGCACGTGCGATGTCGTCGACGTCAACCCGGCGGCGGAGCGGCTGTACGGCCATTCGCGGGAGAACCTGCTGCGCGACGGGATCCGCCTCTTCGTCCCGGAGGAGGAGCGGCAGGGGTTCGCGCTGGCAATCGCCAGCATCCGCCCCGGTTCGGCCCTGAGCCTCGCGTTGGCGGAACACCTCCGCCGGGAAGGCGGACGCGTCACCGTCTCCATCCGGGGAATGTCCGTCCGGCTGGCAGGCGGGCACGTTTCGTACCTTTCCATCCGGGACATCACCGCGCGCGTCCGGATGGAGGAGGAGGCGAAGATCCAGCATGCGCAGCTCATCCAGGCGAACCGGATGGCGGCACTCGGCACGATCGTCTCGGGCGTCGCCCACGAGGTGAACAACCCGAACAACCTCATCATGTTCAACGCTCCGATGGTCCTCTCCGCCTGGGAGGACGTGCGGCCCGTGCTGGAGGCGCACTTCCGGGAGCGCGGCGACTTTCCCCTGTTGGGTTTCACATACTCCGAGATGCGGGAGGTGGTCCCGCGGCTCGCGGCGGGGATCTCCGACGCCTCCGCCCGGATCAAGGCGATCGTGGCGAACCTGAAGGACTTCGCGCGCCAGGACAAGTCCCGGAGGCATGTCCCGTTACAGGTCAACGAGCTGGTCCGTGCCGCGGTCCACATCCTGTACCACGAGATCATCAAAGCGACGCACCGGTTCGAAATGCAGTTCGCGGAAGGGCTTCCCCCCGTGACGGGGTCCGCCCAGGAGCTGCAGCAGGTGGTCGTCAACCTGCTGAACAACGCCCTGCAGGCGCTCCCGTCGGGCGGGTGCGGCCTGAAGGTGACCACCCGGAGAAACCCGGATACCGGGGACGTCGAGGTGGAGGTGGCCGACGAGGGCACGGGGATGTCCCCCGAGGTTCTCTCCCGGATCACGGAGCCGTTCTTCTCCACGCACCTGGA
>JAGGAJ010000153.1 GCA_017889845.1 Deltaproteobacteria bacterium | reverse complement strand
ACGGGACGCAGCGCGGCGTCCACCGGCTCCAGGATCACCCAGTCGGCGTTGAGGTGAAGGTGGCCGTACCGGCAATCGAATGCGATCCCCATGAATTCCGAGGCGGCATAGGTGTCGTGCAGGGGGCAGAGGAAGGCCGCCTTGATCCGCTCCGCGGCGGCGGAAGAAAGCCGCTCCGCCCCGGACAGCGCCAGGGCCGGCCGTATCCGCAGGCGGCCCGCCTCCTGCTCCCCGGCAAGTACGGCCAGCGCGGTGGGGTAGCTCCCGATGACCGCAGGCTGGAACCCGTTCAGCGCACGCACGACGTCGGGAAGGGGGTCCAGCAGGGAGAACGTCCGGTTGCGGCCGGACAGCCGGGGGAAACGGGACCGGACCCGGGCCTCGATGACGGAGCTGGTAAAGTGTCCCCCCGTCGTGATGATCGTCGCCGTCCGGCCCCGGTTTCGCAGAAACGGGCGGAGGGCCCCCGACGCGATCAGCGTCGGGAGACGACGCGCCAGCATCAAGGCAAGGTAGACGGTTACGGCAGCGCGATCATGGAGGAACACGGCGGGCCGCCCCGTCGTGCCCGAGGTGGAGAAGGCCAGGTAGCGGCCCAGGTAGCGGCGGCCGATCCGGGACGGGTCGGCGACGAACGCCTCCGCCGTCTCCCGGCGCACCGCGTCGTCGGTCGCCCACCCGTCGAAATTCTCCATGAGGTCCCGTTTCGAAACCGGCGGGAGGATGCCCGGATCCCGGACGACGGAGGGAAGGTCCGCGTACAGATTCCTGTAAAAATCCGAACGGTCCCGCGCGAAGGCGACGAGACCGTGGAGCCGATCCCGCTGGCGCGATACCAGGCCGGATGGGGTATCCCGGCCTGCCCGCACGATGTCCGAAAGGATCCGGACCGGATGATGTGCTACCGTGATACCCATGAACGGCCCGCTGCTGATCAGCCTCCTGCCGCCCGAACAGATCGGCGAGGCGGCGAAGGCGCCACCGGATCAGGTTGCGTACGTGGTCGCCGCCCTCCTCCTGGCGGGATTGCTCCTGTCCCTCTGGATGCATCCGCCGGGACCCCGATAAGAATCAACGCACCCCGGACCGGCATGAGGGGGGTTGACCGGTACCTTGCGGGAAGGGAACGACTTGGGATATAAACATCCATAACATTCGATGGAGGCGCATCCCATGCATCGTCTGTTCATCCCCCTGCTTGCGATCATAACCGCTTTTTCCCTTTCCGGACCATCGCAGGCCTCCGGGAAGACAACCCTGAGCCCGAAGGAACTGTTGGGCAAGCAACTCTTTTTCGACGCGAAGCTGTCGGTCCCCGAAGGCCAGTCCTGCGCCTCCTGCCACGCACCCGAGGCCGGTTTCACGGGCCCTCACGAAGGGATCAACAAGGCCGGTGCGGCCTACGAGGGAGCGACAAAGGGCCGTTTCGGCAACAGGAAGCCGCCGACGTCTTCTTACGGCGGGGACAGCCCGGTCCTCCGTTTCGACAGGAAGGAGAAGGCCTGGGTGGGTGGCATGTTCTGGGACGGCAGGGCGACGGGAAGGAAGTTGAAGGATCCCCTCGCCGAGCAGGCGCAGGGGCCCTTTCTCAATCCGCTCGAACAGAACATCCCCGACGCCAGGACCCTCTGCATGGCGGTCAAGGACTCGACCTATGCTTCCCTCTTCGAACAGGTGTGGGGAAAGGGATCGCTCGACTGCGACAGGAACGTTTCCGTCACCTACGACAGGATCGGAAAGAGCATCGCCGCCTACGAGCGATCGAAGGAGGCGAACCCCTTCCGCTCGAAGTACGATTCCTGGCTCGGGAAGAAGGTGAAGCTCACGGATCAGGAGTTGCAGGGGCTCAAGCTCTTCGAAGGGAAGGGGAAGTGCGCGGAGTGCCACCCGAGCAAACGGGGTCCGAACGGGACGCCCCCGCTCTTCACGGACTTCACGTACGACAACCTCGGCATCCCGAAAAACCCGGAGAACCCCTTCTACGGCATGCCTGCGCGATGGAACCCGGAAGGGGCGGCTTTCGTGGACACGGGGTTGGGCGGTTACCTGAAGGAGGCCGGATACAAGCCGTCACAGTATGATCCCGAGACGGGGAAGTTCAAGGTGCCGACGCTCCGGAACGTCGACAGGCGGCCCTCCCCGGGTTTCGTCAAGGCCTTCGGACACAACGGGTACTTCAAGAGCCTGGAAGAGATCGTCCATTTCTACAACACGAGGGACGTGCTCGGCAGATGCGAGAAGTTGAGCGATCCAAGGCCCGGCGAGAACTGCTGGCCGGAGCCCGAGGTCCCGGCAAACCTCAACCGGGAGGAGCTTGGCAACCTCGGCCTCACCGGGAAGGAGGAAGAGGCCATCGTCGCCTTCATGCGAACCCTCTCCGACGGGTACTCCGTGGAGAAATGACCCGTTGGCGGACCGGGTCCGCCGGGTGAGCGCGGGATCCCGGTACGGGACCGGGACACGGACTCGCGATCACGGCGATATCCAGCGCAGGTTTTCCACCTTGATGGTCTGCTCGATGTATTCAAAGATCGAATCCGCAGGAGGTTCCGTAAACCGTTTCAGCCTCAACGGGATTTTTTCGTGATCCTTGAACCTGCCCAGCCTCTCGTATAGATCTTCCAGAGACCGGACATCGCGTCCATCGACTCCGTCGAGGATATCCCCTTCTTCGATCTTGCTGAGATTCCCGATGGAGCCCTTCTGCACGGAATGAACCATGATATCCCCGATCGGCATGACCTTCCTGTCCCGGAGATACAAATGGCCGAACAGGATTCCGGAGAAATAGACTCCCTTGCGCTCCAGGATGTACGGTTTCGGGGCGAGGGAGCCCTGGATCCGCAATGGTTCGCCGTCTCGAATCACGACCAGGCTGAAATTTTCCAGGCGCCCCCTGAGGGCATGTATGAGCCGGGTCTCGTTTTCCAGCCGTTCGGCGCTGTCTTCGACGGAGAGGATCGTGTCTCCCGGCTTCAGCGACAGTTTTCCAGGGTCCAGAAAGGAATTCACCACCCGCAATTCCCTTCGTTCGTCGACCTCCTTGAAGAACTGGACCGGGAGTTCCGGAGGCGAGGGATTCCTGCCTTCGCGAAGAAGCGCGAGAATCCTGCAGGCGTATTTCATCGGAAGGGCAAAATTCACGTTCTGTGCATTCTTCTCCGCGAGGGTCGCCGTATTGATCCCGACGATCCTGCCGTGCTGCAGGCTGATCAGCGGCCCCCCCGAATTCCCCTGATTGATGGGGGCGTCGGTCTGCAGATTTTCCTCGAGAAAGCGGGAGGTCATCCCGGAAATGATCCCCCGGGTGCCCGTGAAGCTCAGACCCCACGGGTGCCCGAACGCTCCGACGGTGTGCCCTACCCTCGGCAAATCGCCGCAATCGAGTTCCGGCATGACGGACGCAGGAGGTATCAACGAGTTGTCGATGGCAATGATCGCAAGGTCCAGATGGGGATCGATATAAACCTTGTACGCATCGACAAACTCCCTGTCCTTGAACCCGACCTCCATGGTGGACGGGGAGCGCGAGGCGACATGCGCGTTCGTCATGATCCATCCGCGCTCCCTGTCGACCAGAAAACCGGCCCCGGTCCATGCTCCCTGCTCTTCGCCCTCAAAGGGGACGGGCACTGCGGTTTTGATCTGCACGGTGTACAGGACGGCGCGGCCGAAGATGTCCTCGGTCGGGTCGGCAGATGCCCCGGTGGGCGCAAGACAGAGGGGAACCAGAAGGAACAGGAATCCAAGGAAGCGCATGCCGGATTTTTGTCTCATGAGTCAGGTTACTCCCGTCTCTTGGTCAACACGGAAAATTTTTCCCGGGAACCGGAATCGATCCGTCATGGACCATGGAGGACCGACCCGAAGGAGGCAGGCCGGTCAGGCCTTCTCGCCGAAGACGACGCGGTCCACGGAGAAGCGCCCCGGCCCGGCGAGCAGGAGGAGGACGGCGACGCAGAGGTAGACGCCGGCCAATTCCCAGGAACGGCCGCCTTGCAGCGCCACGAACGGGTCGTGCAGCACGGCGGCGTGCATCCATACCGCCACTGCCATCGTGCAGGCGAGGCCGAAGGAGGCCATAGGCGTCAGCAGGCCCAGCATCCAGGCCAGCCCGCCACCGAACTCCGAGACGGCCGCCAATGCCTGGAAGACGCCGGGGAATCCCGAGCTCGGGGGCATCCAGCCGAACGGGTTCTGGATCTTCGGGTAGCCGTGATAAAGGAACGCCAACCCCGCCAGGAGCCGGAGAACGAGCAGGCCGGCGGACACGCCCGCGGACAGGCGGGGCGGCTGGAACACCCGGATCACGGCGAACCTCCCATCCCGGAACCGTTTTGCCCAAACAGACCGGTTTTTAAGGCTTTAGATATGCCTCGATCCCTTCGGAGTTTCTCCATGGCGGGACCTTGATATACTCGGCCCATGGGCAGGGCCATCGGAATCTGCGGCTTCCTCGCCGCGGCGATTCTCCTCCTGCCGGCAATCCCTGCCGGAGCAGTGGGCCAACTACGTCGTCTTCGGAAACTCCTGGTACTGAGACCGGTCAGCCCAGACCCGGTACGGTGAAGTGCCGGATGGCGGCGAAC
>JAGGAJ010000152.1 GCA_017889845.1 Deltaproteobacteria bacterium | reverse complement strand
GTCGACCGGATCGACTACACGAAAGGGATCCCCGAACGGTTCCGGGCCATCGAGCGGTTCTTCGAGAAACACCCGGAATACCTGGGACGGTTCACCTTCGTGGAACTGGGAGCCCCGAGCCGCATCCACATAAAGAAATACCGCGACCTGATGACGGAGATCGAGGAGGCGGTGGACAAGGTCAACTGGCGCTTCCGGACGAAAACGTGGATGCCGATCGTGTTCCTCAAGGCGCACCACACCCACGAGGCGATCCGGCCCTGGTACCAGGCGGCCGACGTCTGCATGGTCACCTCCCTGCACGACGGGATGAACCTGGTCGCGAAGGAGTTCGTCGCCGCCCGGGACGACGAGGACGGCGTGCTGGTCCTGAGCCAGTTCACGGGGGCTTCCCGCGAGCTGAAGGATGCCGTCATCGTCAACCCGTACGACATCGAGGAGATGGCCGACGCCATCTTCCTCGCGATCGGGATGGAGCCCGCGGAACGGTCCGGGAGGATGCGGCGGATGCGCGCGAACATCAGCGAATACAACGTTTTCCGGTGGGCGGGAAGAATGATCACCGAGCTCGCCCGATTGCGGCTTGCGGAAAGCGGTGCCGGGTCGGAGAGCGCGACATGAATTTCCTGCTGGCTCCGCGCTTCCTCTGGACGTTCGACTTCGACGGAACGCTGTCCCGGATCGTCCCCGACCGCAACGATGCGCGGCTTCACCCGGAGTGCGGGAGGATGCTCCGGTACCTGCTGAGCAGCCCGTGGAACCGGGTCGCGGTGATCTCGAGCCGCGCCCTCGAAGACATCGCGCCCCGGGTTCCCATCCCCGGGCTGTACGTGGGCGGGGGGTCCGGCCTGGAGTGGCGGCTGCCCGGGGGGGGCCGGACCGGTCCGGGCAGCAGCGCGGAACGACTCCTGTCGGCCAACCAACGCGCGGTCGCCCCGCTCCTTTCGGAGATCACCGCGATCCCCGGGGTGGAGGTGGAGGACAAGCGGTGGTCCGTGGCAATCCACATCCGGAACGCATCCCCGCAGACTTTCCGCAGGAGGGCGTCGCTGCTGGCCCGGCTTAGGGATCTGCCGGGGATCAAGGCGTACCGGGGCCACGACGTCCTGGAGGTACAGCTGGTGAAGGGAGGGGGCAAGTCCAACGGGTTGCGGCGGCACTGCCGGCTGGCCGGGTGGAATCCTTCCCGGGACGGGATCGTGTACGCGGGAGACGACGAGGACGACACGGTCGCGATGCGGTGGGTGCTGCGGAAGGGAGGAACCGCTTTCTGCGTCGGTGACCGCGTGCACGTGCCGGGGGCGCACCACGTGGAAGGTCCGGCCGCCCTCGCGCTTGCCGTCCGCCACCTCGCGGAATCCGTACCCCGTTGGCGAGAGGATCGGGGAAGGACGGTGGTGGCATGACGCCCTTCGAGGTGAAGGACTGCGCCCTGCTGGTGCGGATGAGCGGCCTTTCTCCCGCCACCAACCTGAGGGAGTTACGGGAGCGGTTCGCCGCATGCAGCTGGAGCGTACTGTTCCACCACTACTGCGAGACCACGCTCCGCACCACCTATGACAACCTGGATTACCGGAACGACTTCGCCGTGTGGGCGAAGCTGTACCTGGGCGACCGCGTGCTCGCGGAGCGGCTCGGAATCCTGGACCCGTATTCGTTCCAATCCCTGAAGGAACTGCGGGCGGCGACGCTGGAGGTGATCGACCAACGGCTCAGCGAATCGGCCATGGTCCCGTGGGCCCGGCATGGGGACGAGTTCTTCTTCATGGAGGCCACTACCGTCGTGTTCGACGCGGGGATCCGGATCACGCAACCCTCCCTGCTCGGGGCCTTCATCCGGGAGATGACCAACGGGAGCGTGTATTATCACTTCCTGGAAGCCCGCCGCCGTCTGCCGATCGGGATGGACGACTTCACCGCCTGGCTGCTGAAGGACGAGGAGGCGAACCAGCCGTACATCCGGGCCCTCGCATCCGTCGACTTCTACTTCCGCAGCCTGCCCGACTTGCGACGCGAACTGGCTCGCGTCCTCACCGAAGCGGAGGCCGCGAAATGAGCGCACCCCTCTCCGCGTACGAAGGGATCGTGGGATCCGCCGTCATCCGGCAGTTGCGCCAGCTGGGGGAGAAGCTCGCGGGGACCCGGATCGTACACGTGAACTCCACCCGGGAAGGCGGGGGGGTCGCGGAGATCCTGGAGTGGATGACCCCGCTGATGGGCGAACTGGGGTTGCAGGCGTCCTGGGAGGTCATTCACGGGACGCCCCCGTTCTTCGAGATCACGAAATCGATCCACAACGCCCTGCAGGGACACCCCGTCTCGATTTCCGTCAAGAACTGGAAACTCTACGAGGACGTGAACGCCCGGAACTTCGAGCGCCTGGGCCCGATGCTGGAGGAGGCGGACGTCGTGTTCATCCACGACCCCCAGCCGGCGCACCTCCTTTCGCTGTGCGGGCGCCGGAAGGGGAAGTGGATCTGGCGCGCCCACATCGACATCAGCCGCCCGTACCGGCCCGTATGGAAAATGGTGCGCCCCATGGTGGAAGCGTTCGACGCCAGCATCTTCTCGATGGCGGAGTTCGCCCAGACGCTCCCCCACCCACAGTTTCTGGTGCCGCCGAGCATCGACCCCCTGAGCGAGAAGAACAGGGCGCTCGAGACGCCGGAGATCGAGGCCGTGCGGGCGGAGTTCGGGCTGGACCCGTCACGACCCCTGCTCGTCCAGATCTCGCGCTTCGACCGGTTCAAGGACCCGGTGGGCGTGATCGAGGCGTACCACCTGGTCCGGAAGGTCGCCCCCGTGCAGCTGGTCCTCGCCGGGGGTGGCGCGACGGACGACCCGGAAGGAAAAGCGGTGCTGGCCGACGTGATGGAGGCGGCCGCCGGCGACCCGGACATCCACGTCCTGCTCCTCCCCCCCGACTCCCACCGGACGGTCAACGCGCTCCAGCGCCTCGCGGACATCATCATCCAGAAGTCGACCCGGGAAGGGTTCGGCCTGACGGTGACGGAAGGGATGTGGAAGGGGAAGCCGGTCATCGGGGGGGACGTGGGCGGGATCCGGCTCCAGGTGGTGAACCACCACACCGGTTTCCTGGTGAACACCCCGGAGGGGGCCGCCCACCGGATCCGGTACCTGCTCCATCACCGGGAGCGGATCGAGGCGATGGGAATGGAGGCCCGCGAGTCCGTCCGGGAGCATTTCCTGCTCACCCGGCACCTGCGGGAATACCTCGCCCTGATGCTGGTCATCGCCCGGGGCGGCCAGGTGCGGTTCCTCGAGGTGTGACGCCACCGCCGCGCATCCCCGACTCCTCCGGGATCAGGATTCCGGGGCGGGGCCTCCGGCGCTCGATCCACGCAGGTCTGCTGACGTCCGACCGACAAGCAGGGACGCGACCACACCGCCGGCCAGCACCAGGAGCACCAGTCCCAGCAGGAAGAGGCTGTAGTTCCCCCCGAGGACCTCCTTGAGCCACGGGGCAAGGAGCATCTTCCCTCCCACCAGGGCCAGGACGAGCGCCAGCGAGACCTTGAGATACCGGAACATGCTGATCATCTCCGCCAGGGCGAAGTAGAGCGACCTCAGCCCCAGGATGGCGAAGACATTGCTCGTGAACACGAGGAACGGGTCCGCGGTGATCGCGAAGATCGCCGGGATCGAGTCGACCGCGAAGATGAGGTCGGTGGTCTCGACCAGAATCAGCGCCAGGGCCAGGGGGGTCAGCATGAGGGTGCCGGGCCGGGCCTTCCCGACCGCCTCGTCGGGTACCTCCGGCTGGCCCGGAACCTCGCTCTCGCGGGAGGCGGGAGCGCCCGCTCGCACCACGAAGTGCTCGCCGTGGAACCGGGACGTGACGGGCAGAAATCGCCGCACGAGCCGCACCACCACGTTCCGTCCCGGGTCCGTGTGGTCGGCCTTGAGGAAGAGCATCTTGGCGGCGGTGGCGATCAGGAACGCCCCGAAGAGGTAGAGGAGCCAGTGGAACTCGGCGATCAGCCTCGCGCCGATCGCGATCATCGCGCCGCGCATCACCAGGGCGCCGAGGATCCCCCAGAACAGCACACGGTGCTGGTAGACCGCCGGCACGGCGAAGAAGCCGAAGATCATTGCGATCACGAAGATGTTGTCGACGCTGAGCGACTTCTCCACCACGTACCCTGTGAGGTACTTGATGGCCGCGGCCCGCCCGTCGTTCCGCGCGCCGTCCACGGAGTCGACCGAACCGCCCAGCCCGAACCACCGGTTCTCGTACCCGTAGTAGACGAAGACGGCGAACGACAGCCCGAGGGCGACCCAGACCGCGGACCACCCGAGCGCCTCCCGCACGTTCACGGCCCGGGCCTTGCGGTGGAACACCCCGAGGTCCAGGAAAAGCAGGAGCAGGATGAACCCGAGGAACGCGACCCAGATCCCCGTCATCGGGGACCCTCAGGCCTCTGTGCGGAAGACGGAATACAGCTTGTCCAGCAACGACTTGTCCAGATCCGCCACCGATTTCAGCTCCCCCTTGTCGAGCCACACCCCCTCGCACGCCGAGCACCGGTCCACCTTGATCGAACGGTACTCGATCTCCACGAGGTTCATGCCGCATTT